>JASLCY010000506.1 GCA_030151925.1 Oligoflexus sp. | reverse complement strand
TGGAGGCCGCGCAGCAGGGTCTGCGATTCGATAGCGGGCGAATGCTGGCAGAGGGCTTCTATCGCCTTGATGTTGTCGTTCAGGAGGTTTTGCGTCACCTGGCTGGAGAATTCCGGGAAATTCAGGCGAATCCGCGAATAGAAGATAGCCCGCTCGACGATCACCCCGAGGGAGACGACGCTGAGGAAGATGAGCAGCCAAAGGACCCACTCGCTACCGAGCGATGTAATCATGAGCAGCTTGTTGACGAGGTTAAAACCCATGCCGATGTTTCCTTAGATATTGGGCATATTGCGGAGCGGGGGGCAGGCCCCTACCGAGTGCCGCGGAGAAAGACGCTCAGTAAAGGTATCGCACAGGAAACTCTTAGAAGTCGATCCGTCTTTTCGCCTGAGATTCCGCGGGGAAAAGTTCCTTGAAGAGACGCAGCATGGCGTCTTCGTAAAGCGGCAAACTCACGAAATCCTCGCCCCACTGATCCGACTTCACGCGCAGGGTGCCGGAGAGCTCGCCCGCCTCGTAGAGGACCACGTGATCCCAGGCCGAGAGCTGCCTCATGAAACGATCGAGGTCCACGATCTTCTCGGCCCTGGAGATGACCCAACCCCTTTGGGTCATTTCAAAGAGGTAACCCATCTCGTTCCAGGGTTGCAGGAAGAAATAGGGGCGATGGCCGGTGATCTGGCCCGATTCCCACATCAGGCGCGGGGCCGCGAGCGGGTCGGACTTCGTCCTGAGGTTCCAGGCGTAGAGTTTGTCCCTGAGCTGTATGAACGCTTCACGAACCTTCTGGGAATCCTCGATCGGGCGCCATTCGACCCGAGGCTGGGCGGAGTGTTCGGGCAGATGGTGGCTCGCGAGGAATTTGCCGAGCTCCAAAGGCTCGTGCCGCCCCTCGTTTTTCGGGCTACTCCCTACGGAGGCATCCAGCGACTTTCGAGCACGCCAATGCAGTAGGGGCCAAAAATTATTAAAAATTTCTCGTGTCTTCTTCACTTCGACCCTTGACAAGAAATTCGTGTACCCGTAAATAAAACAACCTCTGAGAGAGATCTCTAAAAGATCTTCCGAAGTTAGCGGATGTAGCTCAGTTGGCTAGAGCGGCGCGTTGCCATCGCGCAGGTCGAGGGTTCGAGTCCCTTCATCCGCTCCATTTTCTCCCCATGACAGCTTCCATTTTCATTTTATCCTATTTCCCTAGGTAATTTTTGTCCTTTGCCCCTTTATTTCTCAGCCCTGGATCGGCGCGATTCCCAGGCTCAGGCCCTTGGCGCCAGCTCCGGCCATGATTTTCTCTAAGCCACTGGAATATCAAGATATTCGTCATAAAAAAACGGCATCCCCGCTCAGGGAATGCCGTTCGACTTGAGAGATTTTACAGAAAGCGCGACTGCACGCGTTCGTTTTTTACTTTTTCGCGCAGAAGACCAGGTGGCGATGTTGGCCCTTCGTCAACTTCAGAGCGACCGTATCGCCCTCACCCGCATGACCCCAGAGTTTGCCTTTCCAGGCGCCCTGCACCACGAGATCGACCTTCTTACCGGGCTCGACCTTGATGTCGGCCGGAGCCGACGAGGAACCGGGAGCGGCCTCGCTTTGGATCCATAACGTTTGTTTGCAGTTATTCGCCACTTTATGCGATTTCGCATCCGACAGGGCGAACGAAGCGATCGTCGGCGTCGTCTTTATCAGGCCGAACAGGGCCGTGCTCGTGTCATCGCCCGAATCATCCGTTCCATCCGTGCTCGCGGTGGACGTATCGTCCGTCGTATCGCTGGAATCTTCGGCGGTGGAATCACCGGAATCGTCCGTGGCCCCCGAACCGTCGTCCTCAGCGGCCGCATCCCCGTCCCCGAAAGTGGGCTTAGGCGGTGGATTCTTACAAGCCGTCCCGATCGCCAGTAAAAGCACGATGATGGAAAGTCTTTGCATGGATAACTCCAAACCAGCAGTCCTGTGTGGACTCTATCGGACTGCGGGGGCGTTCCTCGAGAGCTTAAGGCCGACTTCAGTGAATTTTCGTAAGAATATTTGTAACAGATTACAAGAGCTTGAATTCCCAAGAGGAATTACCGAGCGGGGAGCGGGATTGGAAAAGGCCGAAACCCGTGCGGGATTCGGCCTGATCTTCCAGGGATGGCGAGGCTTCAGGGCTCAGTCATGAGCCTGGCGATCTGCTGGCTGAACTTCACGGGGTTCTCGAGCGGCGAGCCTTCAGCCAGGAGAGCCTGGTTGTAGAGGATCTCCGCCCATTCCTTCTGCTTGTCTTCCGGCAGCGCCTTCATGCGGCTGAAGACCGCGTGGTTCGGGTTGATCTCCAGAATGCGCTTCGCCTTCGGCATCGACTGCCCCATCGACTCCAGCATGCGCTCGAGGCGAGCCGAGGAATCGTAGGCGCCCGACACGAGGACGACCGGGGAATCCACGAGGCGCTTGGAGATCTTCACTTCCTTCACCTTCTCGGCGACCGCGCTCTGGATGGTCTCGAGGAGCTGCTTGTATTCGGCCTCCTTGGTCTTGATCTCTTCGTCCTTCTTCGCCTTCTCCTCCTCGCTGTCGAGGTCGAGGCCTTCCTTGGTGATCGAGCGGAGGGTCTTGTCGTCGAACTTGCCGATCGACTGCATCACCCACTCATCGACCGGATCGGTGCCGAAGAGGACTTCGAAGCCCTTCTGCTTCACGCGCTCGAGATAAGGCGAATTTTGCAATTGGTCCACGCTGTCGCCGAGGATGAAGTAGATCTCCTTCTGGTCCTTCTTCATGCGCTCCGCGTATTCCTTGAGCGTCGTCCACTTGTCGGACGCGCTGGAGCGGAAGAGCGCCAGGCTCTGCAGCTTATCCTTGTTCGAGAAGTCGCTCGTGACGCCTTCCTTGAGGGTCGCGCCGAAGTTGGACCAGAACGCCTCGTACTTCTCGCGGTCCTTGAGCAGCGTCGTCTCGAGGTGCTTGAGGACCTTGCTGGTGACGGCCTTCTTGATGGCCTGGACCTGGCGGTCCTTCTGCAGGATCTCGCGCGAGACGTTGAGCGAGAGGTCCGAGCTGTCGATCACGCCGCGCAGGAAGCGGAGGTAGGTCGGCAGCAGGTCTTCGCAGTTGTCCATGATGAACACGCGGTTGATGTAGAGCGAGAGGCCCCACTTGGTCTCGCGGTAGTAATAGTCGTGCGGCACCGAACCAGGGATGAAGATCAGCGAGGTAAATTCCTGGCTGCCTTCCGCGCGGTAGTGGATGCGGTCGAAGGGCTTGTTCCAGTCATGCGCGACATGGCGATAGAACTCATCGTATTCCTCTTCGGTCACTTCGCTCGGCGAGCGGAGCCAGATCGCTTTGCGGCTGTTGAGGATCTCGTCCTCGACTTCCGTCTTGAACTTGCCTTCGACCGGCTTGCCGTCCTGGTCGAGCTCAGGCTCTTCGCGCGTGACGTTCATGCGGATCGGCCAGGCGATGAAGTCCGAGTATTTCTTCACGATGCGGCGCAGCACGTATTCGTCGGTGAAGTCCTCGACCGAGTCGTCGCCTTCGAAAGCCTTGAGATGGAGGGTGATCGTCGTGCCGACGCCTTCCGGGCGCGTCGTGCGATCGATGGTGAAGGAGCCGTCGCCGTTCGATTCCCAGAAGGTCGCTTCGTCGGTGCCCGCCTTCTGCGTCACGACCGTGACTTTGTCGGCGACCATGAACGACGCGTAGAAGCCCACACCGAACTGCCCGATCAGCTCGGGGCGGTCCTTGAGCTCCTTGGTGTGCTTCAGGAATTCCTTGGTGCCCGAACGCGCGATGGTGCCGATGTTCGAGATGACCTCGTCATAGGTCATGCCTATGCCGTTGTCCTGGATCGTGAGCGTGCGCGCTTCCTTATTAGGGATCAAGCGGATATGTTTCTCGCCTTCGGCATGTTGCCAATCGGGGTGTTGCAGCTCTTCAAAGCGCAATTTGTCGAGGGCGTCGGAGGCGTTCGAAATGAGTTCGCGGAGGAAGATCTCGCGGTGGGAGTAGAGCGAGTGGACCATCAGATCAAGGATTTGCTTGACCTCGGCCTGGAATGATCTAGTTTCTTTTGTCATATCAGTCCTCAAAAGGTTCCCATGGAAAAATCACCCTAACAACTTGAGAGTGATTTTTCATCTGTCAAGGATGGGAAAAG
>JASLCY010000245.1 GCA_030151925.1 Oligoflexus sp. | reverse complement strand
GGGGCATGAGCGCTTCGAGGAGATCAACCTGCGTTTCTACGTCCTGCGCGAGGAGGAGGTGAACGGCGAACGCCTCGTCAAACGCGGTGTGGTGTTCATCAAGGAGCTCGTGCCGAAGAGCGCGATCGCGGCTATCGCTCGCCTGCTCTACAACGAGAATTACGTCGCGCGCCGCATGTCGCATGACCATAGGGAGACGGGCGATGGCCGAGAATACCGATTTGCCTGGCAGGTGCAGGATGAAACCTGCGTTTTCTCCGTGGGGCTGGACGGCGAGCCCGAGCTGGCGCCGGCGGGCTCCATCGAAGAATTCATCACCGAGCATTACTGGGGTTACGTGAAACAAAGGAATGGCTCGACCGTGGAATACGAAGTCGAGCATCCGCGTTGGAAGGTGTGGCGAACGGGACGTTTTACGACCACCGGGCCCCTCGCATCCGAATACGGCTCCGAACTCGCCTCTTATTTCAAAGACCCGATCGCCGTCTGTGCGGCGGTCGGGTCTCCGGTTCGCGTCTTCCGCGGGAAAAAGCTGAAGGCGCCGCGCTAAGAGGCGCCTTATGGATCAGCGAATCACGTCCGTTCCGAGATAAGGCTGCAGGGCTTTCGGGATCCGGATCGAGCCGTCTTCCTGCTGATGCGTCTCCAGCAGCGGGATCAGCACGCGCGGACTGGCGATCGCCGTGTTGTTCAGCGTATAGCAGATCTGGTTGTGGCCGTTCTTATCCTTGTAGCGCAGCTTGAGGCGACGCGCCTGGAAATCGTGGAACGTCGAGCAGCTGTGAGTCTCGGAGTATGCGTTGCGCGACGGCATCCAGGTTTCGATATCGTGCTTGCGAACCTGGCCCTGGCCCAGATCACCGGTGCAGACGTAAACCACGCGATAAGGCAGCTCGAGGGATTGCAGGACCTCTTCGGCGTTGCCGAGGAGTTCGGCGTGCAGTTTTTCCGATTCCTCCTGATCCGCGTGGCCGATGATGACCTGTTCGATCTTGAGGAATTGGTGGACGCGATAGAGGCCTGTCGTGTCCTTGCCGTAGGTGCCGGCCTCGCGGCGGAAGCAGGAGCTTTGCGCGGCGTAGCGAATGGGCAGCTGCTCGTCCTTGAAGATCTCGCCCGCGTGGAAGTAGGTGAGGGGAACTTCAGCCGTTCCGACCAGAGCCATCTCATCGCGCTCGGCGAGATAGGCCTGCTCTTTGCCCAGCGGGAAGTAGCCGGTGCCGATCATCGCGTCCTCTTTCACGAGCACGGGCACGGAGAGTTGCGTATAACCCTTCTTATGGAGCATATCCATGGTCATGCGCATCACGGCCTGCTCGAGGCGGGCGCCCCAGCCCTTGAGCACATAGGAACGGCTGCCCGCGAGCTTCACGCCGCGATCGACGTCGATGATATCGTGTTTGAGGCCGAGCTCCATGTGCGTCAGCGGTTTGAACGAGAAGGAGCGCACGGTGCCCCAGCGCTTCACTTCCACGTTCTCGCTATCGTCCTTGCCGATGGGGACGTCCTTGCGGGCGGGAGCCGGCACGAGGAGGAGCTTCTGCTCGAGCTCGACGCTCAGCGCGCGGACCGCGGCCTCGAGTTTCTCGAGCCTCGGCTTGAGTTCGGCGACCTGGGCCTTGAGGGCGTCGCGCTCCTGGGCCGGCGCGGCCGCGATCTGCTTTGAAACGCGGTTGCGTTCCGCCTGCAGCTGCTCCATTTCGGATTGAGACGCTCTCAGCTCTTCATCGGTCTTCAGCAAGCTGTCGAGATCGATGTTGAAACGCTTATCCTTGGCGGCTTGGTTCACGAGTTCTTTGTTTTCGCGTATGAACTTGATGTCGAGCATGTCCCGGTCCCTGGTCTAGAGCTGAAAATCTTCCGAAAAACGGCTCATCATAGCGGCTTTATCCGCAAGGGTAAACCAACACTTCGAGGGGGAAAGGCCTGGACCACCGGGCCCATTTGGTTTAAGACACTCATTCCCAGCCGTATTGGGACTTTGCAAGTCTTGGAGCGCTATCCATGCAAAATGACCATCCTTTTAAACGCCTCGGCCTTCCCGAGAAGCCTTTGCTGCTCGCGCCTCTGGCCGGCGTTTCCGATCATCCCTTCCGCCGCACGTGCGTGGCTAAAGGCGCTGATCTTACCTATGTGGAAATGATCAGTGCGACGGCGATGCTTTATGAAAGCAAACGCACCTTCGATATGCTCGCGCGCCATGAATCCGAGCAGAAGCTCGGCGTGCAGATCACCGGCCCGACCGCGGAGCAGGTGGGACGCGCGGTCGAGATCCTGAATAAAATGAACTTCGACACCATCGACATCAACATGGGCTGTCCGGTGAAGAAAGTCGTCAAGACCGGCTGCGGCTCCGGCATCCTCAAGGATCCGGAACGCGTCTACCAAACGGTGAAAGCCGCCGTGAACGCGACCGATAAACCCGTGACCGCCAAATTCCGCCTCGGCTGGGACAAGAACTCGCGGAACGCCGTGGAAGTCGCGCAGGCGATCGAAGCGGGCGGCGCCGCGTGGACGGTCATCCACGGCCGCACGCGCGCCGACGACTACGGCGTGCCCGTGGACCACGACGGCATCCGCGAAGTGAAGGAGGCCGTACGCATCCCCGTGTTCGGCAACGGCAACATCTTCCAGAAGAGCGACGCGGACCACATGCTCAAGGCCACGGGCGTCGACGGCCTGATGGTGAGCCGCGGCGCGCTCGGCAATCCCTGGCTCTTCGATGAGATCCGCAGCGCTGACAAGACCGTGACGATCGACGATTGGGAGGAGACCATCCTTCGCCACCTCGAATGGCAATCGGCGGAATACGGCGACGCTCCGGGCGCCGCGGTCTGCATGCGCAAGCACCTCCTGTGGTACGCGAAGGGCTGGAACGGCGTGAAGCCGTTCCGCGAGGCGGTGAACAACGCGGCGAGCCTTAGGGATGCCGGGAGCATGGTGCGGGAGTTCGCGGCCCAGCTGCGCGCGCGTGGTTACACGCTGCGTTCCCATATCGTGCAAGGCGAAGCGGAAGCTCGTTTCTCTTCGTCCTGGGATCCGAAATACGACATGGATCGTCAACTTGACCGTGGGGTGGGGGACGACGCAATGGATACCCTACAAGTTACTGAAATGATTTAATGTTATTTTTATAAAGCTACAGAAATGTAGCTTTTTATTTTTCTAAATCGTCTTTTTCCTCCCGAAGCTGCCTTGACCTTGAGCCTTCCGTCAGTACACTCCGACTCGTTTTCAACATCGATCCTCGCCTAAAAAAAGGAAACATCATGTTCGGACAAGCGGAATACATCTGGCTCGACGGCACGAAACCTGTGCAAGCCCTTCGCTCTAAGACTCGCATCTTGCCAAGCCTCGGCACCAGTCCTATCATCGTGCAGTTTCCGCAATGGAGCTTCGACGGATCATCCACCGGCCAATCGCCGGGACATAACTCGGATCTCCTCCTGAACCCCGTAGCCTGGGTCAAAGACGCCCTGCGCGGCGAAGGCCATTTCCTCG
>JASLCY010000242.1 GCA_030151925.1 Oligoflexus sp. | reverse complement strand
ACAAAATCCAAGCTTAAGCGATTTAAATACTCCACGGTATCTCTCAACCCAAGCGTTGCTAAGCTGTCCAATTCCATCCCAAACGCTGCACTCGGCTTTGAGTGCTCACCATAGAAAAGCAATCTAACTTGTCTATGAAACTCACCTACCTTTAAGATCCAGACGAATGCTTCAGAACGAAGCCGTTCGCGCACTTAAGGTCTGTGGCCTTTGTAGAGATCTTGTTTCAGCAAGACCTTACAATCTCAGTGTCGCTCTCCTTAAATTCGGATGCAACCCCTTTCGTCGAACATTTTATGATCCGCTCGATTCAGTGCGCTGTTTTTCGAGGAGATTCAACGGCTTCACCTTTGCGGAGCGAAACTATTTTTTTCTCCGCGTCCAGATCGGAGAGTTGGAAGAGCAGCGGGAGCTCGGCTTGACCTTCCTTCGCAAAGACAAGGCTGGCAATGCGTTCGGGGTTCGCGCTCTTCCACACGTGCATGAGGCAGGTGCGGCCCTCGCGCTGGCAGAATTTATCGGCATCGACGTTCCCGAACTGCGTTTCATAGGGGATCGTGGCGTTCGGCAGGCCGTAGGCCGTGCGCAGCTGGGCCGGGACGGTGTTGAGCTTCTCGTTGTCGGGAGTGAGTTTTTTCGCATCCCACGAGACCCAGTTCACGTTCACGAGCGCGACGCGGCGATCGACGAGAGTCGCCATGGCGAAGGTCTCGTGCGTGGGGCATACGGTATTCGACACGGACGAAAGCGACCCGCTCGAGGTCTTTTCCGTATCGCAGAGGGCCGAGGCTTTCTTCAGCTCGGGATAGGTCATGCCGAGGCGCATGAAGTCGAAGGTATCGAGTTTGGGAGCGGCGGCGGCAGGCAGAGAGAGGAGCAGCGCGATAGACACGAGGATAGGTTTGGACACGTGGATCTCCTTATCCGTGGCGCGGAATGATAGAAGTTGTCTTCATGGTTCGCAGGTGTGTAGTGTGGGCTATACATCCAGTGTAACGCGAAACGGCGGAAAACGGGAGTGGCAGGCTGGCGACAGCGGCAAAGGAAAGGATATTCATGAAAACGGTCGGCATACCGCTCGTGCTCTGCTTTAAACTCGACCCCCTCTCCTTCGAGCGTTTGGACGCCTGGCGCAGCCGGTATTTCCCGCCTGAGCGCAATCATCTCAAGGCGCATCTCACCGTCTACCATCAGCTGCCGGGACAGAGGATCGACAGCATCCGCGAGACCCTGGCGACGCTCGCCGCGGCCCAATCCCATGCGCCGCTGCCCTTCACCGAGCTTATGCATAAACAGGGCTTCGTCGGCGTGAAGGTCGATGCGTCCGCGCTCCTGCCTTTCAAACAGGAGCTGGATGCGGCGCTCTCCGCCGAGCTGCGCGCGCAGGATAAACAAGCCTATAGGCCGCATGTAACTCTGACGAATCTTGGTTCACCAAAGGAAGCCACAAAATGCCTGGCCGATCTTGAGAGTGTCTTTCAGCCGTGGACTGGAATCGTGCAGGGACTTGAGCTTTATCATTATCGCGGCGGGCCTTGGGAACACGCTGCGACTTTCCCTTTTCAACCCATCTGATTCCGTCAACGAGACGCGCGTCCGCCTTGATTCATCAGGATGAGCAGGGAAAATGCACAGATAATCACATTAATACTTTATTAATTTTTGGATTCATCCTAACTAAACCACCAAAATTCGTGTCGGTTAGGAGAGTCTATGTTAAGTCGTCACAGACGAGGCCGTTTATCGCTCATCCTTCTCATGACCCTGGTCTTCGGGCTCTGGGGCTGCGAGAAGAAACGCAAGGCGCGTTTTGCGCAGGGCGATGGGCAGTACGTTTACGCCATCTCGGATTTCAAGGATCAAACCTATACCTTGAAGACCGGCAAGAAGCTAACGCGCGGCGTAACCACCAAGGCCGACACCGTGGTCGTCAACACCGGCTCCGTGATCCGGGCGTTCGACGCCGTGGAATTCTCCCTCGAAACCGACTTCGGCACCTTCGACAACACCACGATGAGCAACTTCCAGTTCTACGGGAAGGAGGATGCGAGTTATCAGGTGCGCGCGATGTTCACCGAAGACAACCTCGTCTTCTTCCAGATCGCTCCCGAAAGCGATATCCCCTCGGATGAGATGACTTACGCCGAGAAAGTGGAGAGGGACCTCTACCGCGTGCCGCTCTTCGGCCTTCCGCTCGGCAAATATACGGTCGAACGCATCCTGGACGATCGCGGCAAGGCGACCAACCAGATCCGGACCATAAACCAGAAATTCCTGAAGGACGCGACGCACTTCACGGCGAAAGCGACCAATCCCCAGTATTTCTCGACTCAACTGAAACTCGACATGTTCCCGGCGAACTTCTTCGACGAGAAGAACGAGTGGTTCTTCGAAGTCACCGTCGTGGACCGCCCGCTCGACAACAACAGCACATATGAGCTCGGCCACCAGCTCTCGAACGGCAAAGCGAAGTTCTATAAGACCAACAAGACCCTGACGGTCGTCAGCCAGAACACCCCGGACGAGCTCAAGGGCCAGGATCCCGAGAAGCAAACGACGATCCTCGAGATCCCGGCGAACTGGATGGACTTCCACCTGATGACGACGGGCGATCACGCCTACCTGAAGGAAGAGGTCTACGACGACATCGCCTCGGGCGCCAAATATTGGAAGGACCGCAATTACGTCCAGCTGAAGTTCGACAAGATCCTCTCCGACGTCCTCAGCACGGACTCGGTGCTGGCGAACACCCTGCGCGTGAAACGCCTCGAGGTGAGCGACGACTACTTCTCGTTCATCGTCTTCGATTCGCTCAGCAAGATCTCGCTGCACTTCTCCTTCGCCAAGGAGAACCGCATCGTCGACGGCCTCAACTACCCGCTCGAGGACCAGAAGAAGTTCGGTTTCTTCAAAGCCACCAAGAGCACCTTGAGCGACGCGATCTCCCTCTCGGAGGAAGCGCGCATCAAAACGGCCTTCGTGCAGCGCATGTATCCCAAAGACAACCTCGTGACCTTCCACATCACCGAGAACACGCCGCGCGACCCTATTTTCCTCGACTCGATCGCCGCGGCCGTCAAAGCCTGGGACGGCGCTTTCACCGAGGCCGCGAAAGGCACGCCTTACGAGGGCAATCCCATCCACGTCGTGTTCGATCCGTCGGTTCCCGTGCAGAACGGCGACGCGCGTTATCACAAGGTCTCGTTCTACGGTTATGAGGTGGCCTCGGACCTCCTCGGCTACGGCCCCTCGGTCACCGACGACAGGAACGGCGAGACCTACTCGTCGACCAACCACATCTACCTGCGGAACTATCGTGAGCAGATCCTCCGCAACCTCGTGAAATACGTTCGTTTCCGCCTCGGCGTGTACAACGACCTCGACGTGCAGGGCATCGACATCCCGAACCAGGTCCTCGTCACGACCGGCGAACTCACGCACGACTTCGGCGATATCCTCGGCGGCAGCGGCTCCGGCTCCCCGGTGAGCTTCAGCGCTTTGCCCGAGGCCGTAACGCCCGTCAGCGAGAGCCCGTCTCTCGCGCCGGCGGACTATGCGAAGGCGCAGGCCGACGCCAAGGCCCTGCTCGCGGAGCATGAAAAACACTTGATCGAAGGCACGGTCCGCAATCAGGCGGGCGTGAAGGACTTCATCCGCAGCGGGACGCGCCTCGTGAACGGCCTGATCGACGAGAAGGCTTTCGGCCAGGAATTGAAGGCTTCGGCTGAGATGAGCAAGGCGGAGG
>JASLCY010000408.1 GCA_030151925.1 Oligoflexus sp. | reverse complement strand
TCGGCGACGCGATGGTCTTCACCCAGCTCGATACCGGCCACTGGAAGGTCGACAAGATCTACTTCTCGATGCCAGGCGCGGAAGACGAGTGGGCGGCGGATATCACCGCCGAGGTCGGCGGCCAGACCGATAGCGTGCGGGTTCCCGTCCACGCCGTCGTGAAATAAGCCTTAGAGGGCGACGGCTGTCCCGCGATAGCTGTCGCCTCGCGCATAAGCTAGGCAGGCCGGAGCTTCGGCGATCAGAACGTGCTTCGTTCCCTGGGCGAGGGCCTTAAAACACTCCTCGAGCTTCGGCAGCATCCCCGCTGCGATCACGCCCGTTTCCTTCAATCCCCTATAGAGTTCCGCGTCGAGCTTCGTGATGAGGCTCGCGGGATCCTTGAGGTCGCGCATCACGCCCGTGTGTTCGAAGCCGTAGAGCATATGCACTTCATAACGGGCGCTGAGGCCGCGGGCGAGGGCGCTGGTGATGCTGTCGGCGTTGGTGTTGAGGATCTCGCCGAGCGCCGGGCTGCAGCTGAGGGGAGCGAAGACCGGCGTCAGGCCGAGTTCGATCAGGCCCTGGATCTTGCCTGCCTTCACGTCCTGCACGTCGCCGACGTAGCCGTAGTCGATAGGCTGGGCCTCGCGTTTCCGGGCTTCGATCAGCCCGGCATCGGCGCCTGTGAGGCCTATCGCGTCGCAGCCCTTCTTTTGCAGCGCGGCGACGATATTTTTATTGATGAGTCCCCCGTAAACCATGGTCGCGACGTCCCGCATAGCGGACGAGGTCACGCGGCGGCCGTCGATCATCCTGGTCTCGACCTCGAGTTTGGCCGCGAGCTGATCCGCGATCACGCCCCCGCCGTGGACCAGGACCTTCGGGCCTTGGATAGCGGCGAAACCTTCCAGGAAACTCTCGAGGGCAGCGGGTTTGTCGATGACCTTGCCGCCGATCTTGAAGAGATGGAGCTTATCCATTTGGGGCCTCGAGGATGCGTTTAAGGACGGCCTGGGCCGCGTACACCCGGTTGTGGGCCTGCTGCAGGACGAGCGAGCCGGGGCTGTCGAGGACCGCGTCCTCGACCTTGAAGTTCCTCCGGACCGGGAGGCAGTGCATGAAGTTGCCGGTCGCGGTCAAAGCCATCTTCTCCGCCGTGATCCTCCAGCTCGGATCCTCGCAGAGGACCTGGCCGTAGCGCTCGAAGCTCGACCAATTCTTGCAGTAGATGAAGTCGGCGCCTTCGAAGGCCTTGCGTTGATCGTATTCGATCTTCGCCTGGCCGGCGAACTCGGGATGGAGCTCGTAGCCCTCCGGGTGCGTGATGACGAAATCCGCCTCGACCCGTCCCATCCACTGGGCGAAGGAATTCGCCACGGCCTGCGGCAGGGCCTTGAAATGCGGCGCCCAGGTCAGCACGACCTTCGGTTTGGCTTTCTTCGAGACCTCCTTGATCGTCATCACGTCGGCGAGGGACTGCAGCGGATGCAGGGTCGCGGACTCGAGGCTGATCACGGGGCGGCCGCTATAGGCGATGATCTTCTTGAGGACGGTCTCCTCATAATCGTAGGCCCGGTCCTTGAGCTCGGGGAAGCAACGGACGCCGATCACGTCGCAGTACTGGGCGAGCACGCCCGCGGCTTCCTTGATGTGTTCGGTCTTGCCGCCGTTCATCACCGCGCCGTCGTCCATTTCCAGCGCCCAACCCTCCTGACCGATATTGATGGTGAGGATGTTCATGCCGAGCTGCTGAGCCGCTTTCTGCGTGCTCAGGCGCGTGCGAAGGCTCGGGTTGAAGAAGACGAGGCCGAGCGTCTTGCGGCGGCCGAGCGTCTCGTGCGACCAGGGCGAAGCCTTCAGGGCCAGAGCTTCGCTGACGAGTTTATCCACGTTATCGACGTCGAGGGCGCTGAGGAACTGTTTCATGCGAGGCCTACCTTCTTCAAAGCCAGGGGAATGCGAGCGAGCAGATATTCGCAGTCGCCGCGCGTGACGCTGAGCGGCGGGAGGAGGCGCACGGTCGTCTTAATCGAGGCGTTGCCGGTGATGATGCCGTGCTCTTCGAGCAGGACCTTGCGGAAGACGTCGGCCGGCTCGGCGAGATCGAACGCGAGCATCAGGCCCCGGCCGCGGACGTTGCCGAGGCCTTTGATCTTCGCCAGGCCTTCGAGCAGGAAGCTGCCGAGGACCGCGGAATTGGTTTGCAGCTTCTCCTGGGCGATCACCTCGCAGACGGCGAGCGCCGCACGGCAGGCGAGGGGGCCGCCGCCGAAGGTGCTGCCGAGGGAGCCCATAGGCATCACGTAGAGGTCGCGGAGCCAGGTGGCGGCCACGGGAAAACCGTTGCCGAGCCCTTTCGCGGTGCAGATCACATCGGGTTTTACGCCGTGATGCTGGAAGGCGAAGAATTCGCCCGTCCGTCCCATGCCCGATTGAATCTCGTCGGCGATGAGGAGGGCGCCGCTTTCCCGGCAAAGACGGGCGAGCTCTTGCCAGAAGGCCGTGTCGCCTTCGAAGATGCCGCCGACGCCCTGGATGCCTTCGATGATGACGGCGGCCGTGGTCGAATCGATCTCCCGCTGCGCGGCCTCCTTATCGCCCAGGGCGATGAAGGCCGCATCGAGGCCCTGGTTGATGGGAGCGCAGAGTTTCGAGGCGTCGGTGATCTGCGAGGCGAGCGAAGTGCGTCCGTGGAAACTGCCCTTCATGGCCACGACCTTGGTGCGGCCGGTGAGGGTCGAGGCTATCTTCAGCGCGTTTTCGATCGCTTCCGCGCCCGAGTTGGAGAAGAAGATGTTGTAATCGGGCGCGCCGCTGAGCTCGCCGAGGGCCCGGCAGAGCTCGTCCTGTTCGGTGAGGGGGACGAGGTTCGAATAATAGGCGAAGGTCTCGAGCTGATCCTTCAGGCGCTTCACGAAATGCGGATGCGAATGCCCGATCGAGATCACGCCGTGGCCTCCGTAAAAATCGAGGTATCGCTTGCCCGATTCGTCGAAGACGGTGCATCCGATGGCCGAAACCGGCGCAATGTCATACAAAGGATA
>JASLCY010000402.1 GCA_030151925.1 Oligoflexus sp. | reverse complement strand
CTCCCTCGACGTCCGGAACTTCCGGGCGGAGCTGCAAAGACTCAAGGGCCATATCGATCCTCGCACGGCTCCCAGCCTGAGCCTCGTGAAGGACACCGACCTTAAGCACTGATCCGCGCGAGGACCGTCGATGAAGATGTCAGCCAAAACCTGGATTCCTATCGCGTTGGTCATGGCGGTCTTCGCCGCGATCCTCTTCGCCTATGTGAGAGACGAAGATAAAAAACGCGTCGCCCTCCTCGATCCCGCGGGGCAGGGCTGGGATTTGATGGACGAAAAAGGCTGCATCACCTGCCATCAGGGGGGCTCGAGTTTCCGGGCCCCGGACCTCCGGGATTTGTTCGGTTCGGAAGTCATCCTCGCCGACGGCAGCAAAGTCAGAGCGGACGCGGCCTACATCCGCGAGTCCTTGCTCGCCCCCAAAGCCAAGATCGTGGGCGGATATCAGGGCGTGATGCCGAGTTACGAGGGGAAGCTCTCGGAGTCCGAGATCTCTTTGATGATCGAGGCGATGAAGCCGGGGAATAAAGCTTCCGATAAGAAGTAAGCAAGGCGAGCCGCGAACGGCCCGCCCCTATCCTGTCACTTACTGCGCGATTTCTTCAAGAACTTCGCGATGCCTTCATTCAACTCCGAACCGATAAACGGCCTGAGCTGGCTCGCGCCGACGATCGCATCGATCGATTCGACCTTCAGCGCGCGCTCGACGGTGTGGATCTTCTCAAACTCGGTGGCCACCTTCGCCTGATGCTCGAGGTGGACGGTCTGATAGATATCATCGTACTGAGCCTTGGTGATCGTACCCTTCTTGAGTTTCGCCTGGGCCTCGACCACCTGCGCATCCGCGAAGGTATTCTTCAGCACCTGGCGCGGGAACACCACGGCCGCGGCCGGAGCGCCGCCGATAACGGACGCGTAGGTCGCCTCGAGAGCCACCGATTTCATATCGGGGTTCAGGGTCTTCGAGAACACGACGTAAGCGCCGCCGTGATAACGGGACACGACCACGAAGATCAGAGGCCCCTTGAAGTTCACCACCGCCCGGCCGATCTCGGCGCCGTATTCAAGCTGCAAACGGCGAAGCGATTCCGGCGAGCCGTCGAAACCCGAGAGGTTGGCGAGCACGATCACCGGCAACTGGTTGCTGTATGAGTTGATAGCGCGCGCCACCTTCTTCGACGACAGCGGATAGAGCGTGCCGCCGGTCCAGGTGTCGGGACCGTCGTTCGGGATCTCACCGATGCGTTTCACGGTGCGGCTCTCGATGCCGATGAGTCCGACCGCGTAACCGCATACCTGAGTCTCCCAGACGATAGCGGTCTCGGCGTCGCGCATGTTCTGCCAACGCTCGAGGCAATCCGCATCCTGGTCGCGCACGGCCTGCATGATCTGCCGCATATCGAAGGGTTTCTTACGCTCCGCATTCGATTTGCCGAGGATGTCGCCGACCGTGGTGAAGCCCTGGTTCAAACGATCCACATAAGGGAAGAGCGCCACGTCGCGCTCGACGGGATCCTGGGTCTTGAGTTTGGTTCCGTAAGGACGGCGACTCGAAACGCTCGTCAAACGATAGTGGCGGAAGAGAAGCTGATACGCTTCGCCGAGGTCACGCACGCGGAATTGCGCCTGACCGTTCGGGCCCATGATGCGTTCGACGCCGCCGATGCCGATGTTGTCTTCCGCGGAGACGCTGCCCGAGAAGTCGAGCGCCCGTTTACCGGTGAGGACCATCGCGCCGGTCTCGGTCATGATCAGGATGCCCTTGGTATGCATGAGCATGGTGGCTTCGGCGTTCCAATAGGCCTGCGCTCCCACGTTGATGCCCGAGACGATGATGTTGACCTCACCGCCCGCCTGCGTGAACTCGATCAGGCGACGCAGCACCCGCGCGGTCCAATCGAGGTTCTCGGTACCGGTCTGCATGTCGATCGCGGCGCCGGACGAAACGGGGACCCATTCCATCGGGATATTCTCGGCTTCCGCCATATCCAAAGCCGCGATCACGCGACGGCATTCGCCTTCCGCGAGCGAACCGAGGTCGCGCGTCGGATCGCCGAGCACGAGGACGCGCTCGAAGACCTGGCCGTCTTCGGTCTCGTTGCTGATCTTGCCGAACACCACGTTCGAAGTGTTGAGGCCGGGCGCGCGCCCTTCGACCGACACCGTGCGTTGGCCGCCCTTGGCGTCCAGCTCGATATCGAACTCGTGGAACTTGCCGCGCGCCATGCGCTTCGGATCCGGTTTCACGAGCATGCCGATGACTTCGTACGGATAAGGGCTGCCGAGGCGAATCGCGTTGACGACCTTGCTCGTATAAGGATCGAGCGGCACCAGGAGCTGGCGCGAAGGGACCCGCGCGCGCACCGTGTAATGCGTGTTGAGGCCTTCGACGAGGATCTCGGTCGCCAGGGGTTTGCCGCTGCGGCCGACCACCTTCGTATAGAGCACCACCTTCTCGAGGCCGAGGCCTTTGACGAGCGGCATCAAACGTTCGGGATACTGGCCGATCTGCTCGATGCGGAGCGGATGCGCGTGGCCGAGGTGAGCGACGATGCGGTTCCAATGGTAGCTGCGTTTGTGGCGAGCCTGCTGCTCGCGGAGCACCTTGGCCGCTTCCTGGATGCTGTATTCGAACTGGCTGATCGCTTCGATCTCGAGGTCGGCATTCACTTCGATGCGCGGCTCGGGCACTTCGATGAACGCGAAGAGGCGTTGGTCCTTGGCGTTGTCCTTCGCTTCGAGCTTCACCACGTGCACGTAGCGGCTGTGGTATTGCAGCTCGAGGTTGAAGTTCTCGAGGCGGTCGAGCCGCAGCTCGCGATAACGCAGGGGGCTGAACGCCATGCGGCGCTTGTCCTCTTCCCAGCTCTCTCCCTGATAATGGAAGGAGTGGTAGACGTAGGAATCCGGGCTCACCAGGCCGAGGCTCGCGAGGTCGACCGGCAGCGGGAACTTCGCGAGATGGCTTACGTATTCCGCTTCAGGATGCTCGCCGCTGCGGCGGACGAAGATCAGGCACTCCAGGTATTCTTTGGGATCGCGCTTCAGGGATCTTTTGAGCCAGTCGAGCGAACCGAAGTATTCGGCTTCCGTCAGCACCATGACGATGCTGCGAACCGACTGTTTTTTGTCCGTCGAGGTGATTTCGAAGAGCTGGTGATCGCCGGACTCGATCGCGCGGCAGTCCTTGACCTTCCGATCGCGGTTGAAGCGGCGGGCGATGAGCTCGAGTATCTTCTGCGCGTGCGGGCTCTTCTTATCGTACTGCGCGGAGAGGTAGGTCACGAGCTGGTGGCCCGAGTCTATCACCTCCTGGATCGCTTTCAGATCGGTCTTGCCCGCGCTCATCACCGGCGTGAGGATCTGCTTCAGCTGCGCCTGGCGCTCCTTCTGCATCTCCTCCTGCCTCAGGCGGTCCACGAGGTCGTAACGCGCGAACACCGCGGCGTCGAGCAGCGAAGGATTGCCTTGCGCCACCCGGATGAGCTCGTCGATGCGGGCCGAGAAATCCGCAGGTTCGGTAAATTCGCTGGCCTCCGGATAGAGCGATTGCAGGAAGAGCAGGCTCTGGCGGAGAAGGTCCGCCTGCGTCTTCTGGGTGGCATTCGCTTTATAGAGATGGAAGAGCGCCCGCGTCGTGAGCTCGTGGTGCTTGGCGTCGGCCCAGGGATAAAGCTTGATAGCGGCCTGGAGGTGTTCGCGGAACTCCTCCGGCAGTCCCTTCTCACGATCATCGCGGCGAAGGAGGTAATGCATGAGGTATTCGTGGGCGTCGGTCGACTGCGAGTTGCTGCCGATCCCGTCCTCGCGGCCCTGGAAGAGCGTCTGCACGGTGGTGAATGCCGAGACGGCCTTCATCACGAGTTCCGCGGCCTGGGGTTTGAACTCAGGATGTTTCTGCACGAAGGCGTCGAGCGCCGTCAGGAGCTGGCCGATGGGTTTCGCGGAATCGTAGCCGGTGAAGGCCGCATAATAATTGCGCGCGACGATCTCCCATTCCTTCTGCAGGGAGGCCGGCGACGATGCGTCGAGGCTGAGGCGCGAGAAGTCGATCGGCGCCTCTTTCTGCGCCGCCGCGCCTTCTTCCTTGCCCTGCGCCTGGCTCGCGTTTTCGAAGTCGACCAGCGCCTGGCCCGCCGCGACCTGCTCGCCCGGCTTCACGTTCACGCGGATCACGGTGCCGTCTTCCGGAGCCGTCACCGCCATCTCCATCTTCATCGCCTCAAGCGTGAGGAGGAGCTCGCCTTTCTTCACCTTGCGGCCTTCCCCGGTCTCGACAGTGAGCACCACGCTGGGCGAAGGCGCGGAGATCATGCCGCCGGTATCGAACGGCAGCATATAGGGAATGCCTTCGAGCTCGCATTGCAGCGCGTTGGCCCGCGGCACGATCTGCATCTGGTATTTGCGTTCGCCGCAGGTGACGATGACCTCGTTGCCCCAGCTCACGTATTCGATGACCACGAGCTGGCCGTTCACGCGCACGTGATAAGTCGTGCCGAAGGCCGCCTGGACGTCCAGCTGATAGGTGTTGCCGTGCAGCTTGAGCTTCATCGACATCTCGAGCTCGGGCATCTGCCGCGGCGAACCGTAACGGCGAACCTTCTCGGTGAAGTTCTCGAACTCGTTCTTATATTTCTGCTGATACTGGTAGACGGCCGAGGCCAGCACGGCGACGGCCCATTCGCTCTTCACCTTCTTGCGTTCGGAGCTTTCCAGGAAGCCTTCCACGAAGTCGGTGAGCACGCCGCCCTCCTGGATCTGCTTCGACGCGAGGAGCTCGAGCAGGAAGCCCTGGTTGGTCGTGCCGTTGTCGATCTCGATCTGCAGCTCGCTCAGCGCGCGCTTCAGTTTCGCCAGGGCGGCGGCGCGGGTCGAACCGATGGCGATGATCTTCGCCACCATCGAATCGAAGTCGCCGGGAATGCGGCTGCCCCATTCGAAGCCCGAATCGATGCGGATGCCGGGCAGGAGCGGCGGCAGGAGGCGCAGGATGCGGCCGGGCGTCGGCGCGAATTTCTGATCCGGATCCTCCGCGTTGAGTCGGACCTCAACCACGTGGCCGCGCGGGTTCTTCGGGATATTCGCGAGGTTCTCGCCCAGCGCGACCTTCAATTGCAGATGCACGAAATCGACCTGGAAGAGCTCCTCGGTGATCGGATGCTCGACCTGCAGGCGCGTGTTGACTTCCATGAAGTAAGCTTCTTTGCGGTCCACGTCGTAGAGATATTCGACGGTCCCGGCGCTGTGGTAGTCCGCGGCTTTCAGCAGGCGCGCGGCCGATTCCTCGACGCGCCGCATATGCTCGGGAGAGAGGTGCGCCGGCGGCGTCTCCTCGATGATCTTTTGATTGTTCCGCTGCACCGAGCAGTCGCGCACGCCGAAGGTATGGACGTTGCCGTGGTAATCGGCGAGGCACTGCACTTCAAGGTGGCGTCCGTGCACGACCAGCGCTTCCATGAAGATCACGCGGTTGCCGAAGAAGCGGAAGATCTCGTCGGAGACCGAACGGAACGCGTTCGGCATCTCTTCCGGCGTGAGGACTTTGCGAATGCCGCGGCCGCCGCCGCCGTTCGCCGATTTCAGGATGACCGGATAGCCGATCTTCAGAGCGGCTGCCTGCGCATGCTCGAGGTTCTCGAGGAAACCGCCGCTCCAGGGACAGGTCGGAACCTTGGAGGCGTCGGCGATCTCCTTCGCCTTGATCTTGTCGCCGAGGTTATCCATCGCGGTCGCGGTCGGTCCGAGCAGCACCAGGCCGTTCTTCTCGAGCAGCGCGGCGAACTCCGCGTTTTCCGCGACGAAGCCCCAGCCGACCCAGACGCCCGTGCAGCCGGTCTCGAGCAGCGCGTTCACGAGGAACTGGGAATTCAGGTAAGGGCTGCCGGTGATGGCGGAATAACCTTCGAAGGAAGAAAGCGCGTGGGCTTCGTCAGCTTCCTTGATGAAGAGCGCATCGGTCTCGACATCGCTATAGAATGCGACCGTCGTGAAGCTGGTCGAATTGAGTGCATTGAATTCTTTGGCCCCGCGAATGAATCGAACGGCAGCTTCACCACGGTTGATGATGCCGATCTTGGCGTCGGGCATGAGCAGTTTTCGTTTCAAGGCAACACCCACATTGTGATTGATGAGGACGCATCAATTTAGTGGACATCTGTACTAAAGATCCAGCTAAAGTTTCGGCGAAGAACTAAAGGATTTTTTGCGGAAAAACGAATTCGTGAGATAAATTGGCGGGAGGGAGGCGCTCAGGCTTTTCTTGCGAAGTCGTGGACGGCTTTAAG
>JASLCY010000362.1 GCA_030151925.1 Oligoflexus sp. | reverse complement strand
CGCCGCGCGCCCTGGGCTACCGCGCGCATGCGAAGCTCGCCGTCCGTCCCGCCGGCGAAGCCCTGCTCGCGCCGGCCGATAGACGTTTCGCGATAGGCCTGTTCCAGCCCGACTCGCACAATCTCGTGCATCGCGAGCAGTGCCCGACGCACAAGAGCTCGATCAACGCGCTGATCCCCGACCTGCTCGAAGAGCTCGAAGCATCCAAGATCCAGCCCTACAGCGAGGCCACGCACAGCGGCGACCTTCGTTACGTCGCCGTACGCGCCGCGCATCGCACCGAAGAGGTGATGCTCACGCTCGTCATGACCAGCGACAGGTATCGCGTGGAGCTCAAAGCGATGGTCCTCCGCCTTCGCCAGAAGGGGCACATCATCGTCTCCGCGCAGATCAACATCAATGAAGACCAGACCAATACGATCTTCGGCGCCGTGACGAAGAAACTGGTCGGCGCGGAAGGCCTGCGCGAATCGGTCTGCGGCCTCACGTTCGAGATCGGCCCGACCAGCTTCTTCCAGATCAATCCCTGGCAGGCCGAAGTCATCTATCGCCGCGTCGAGGCTCTGGCGGGCGCGGCCTCGGCTGGCCAAGTCGCATGGGACCTCTACTGCGGCACCGGTCAGATCTCGATGCTTCTCGCGGGCCAGGGCTATCGTACTCTCGGCATCGAGGAGAATCCGAAGGCGATCGATGATGCGATCGCCAACGTTTCGCGCAATCGCCTCGAACTTCGTCCCGAATATCTCTCGGGCCGCGTCGAGGACCTCGTCGGCCGTCTTCCGGGTTGGTCGGATGAGCCCCAGGTCATCGTTGCTAACCCATCTCGGCGTGGATTGGCACCCGCAGCACGCGCTCTGATCCAGGAAGGTCTCGGCTCGCGTCCGGAAGCTCGTCTGATTTACGTCTCCTGCGAAGCCGACACTTTGATTAGCGATCTTAAGGAGCTGACCGCCAGCGGCCGCCGTCTCCGCCAGCTTGAATGTTTTGACATGTTCCCCTACACCGATAAACTCGAGTGGATCGCCGTCCTCCAGTAAAAGATCTCTCCTGCTTGGCTCGACCTCCTAAGCCCGTTCAGGTATAGGTAAAAACAAGTCGAGCAGGAGTAACCCCTCATGAGTGAATACCGCGAATTCGTCAAACCCGATCCCAAGAGCCTGACCTACGGGAAATACCTGAAAGTCCACGAATTGCTCTCGCTTCAGCAGGAACTCTCGGATCCCAAGGAGCACGACGAAACCCTCTTCATCATCATCCATCAGGTTTACGAGCTCTGGTTCAAGCAGATCCTCCACGAGCTCGATAACATGGAAGCGCGCCTCGCCACCGATCAGCTCATGGGCATGGTGCGGTCGCTGAAGCGCATCTCAACGATCCAGCGCGTCCTCATCCAGCAGATCGAGATCCTCGAGACGATGACGCCGAACGAGTTCAATCGCTTCCGCAGCAACCTCAACCCCGCTTCGGGCTTCCAATCCTATCAGTTCCGCGTGCTCGAGTTCCGGCTCGGCATCAAGAACCAGGCGCATCTCAACTTCTTCGCGCACGATCCGGAAGCCCACCGGAAGATCGAGGAAGCGATGCAGCGGCCGACCGTCTACGATCATTTCCTCGCCTACCTCGGCCGCCAGGGATTCGCGATCCCGACCGATATCCTGAAGCGCGACGTCACGACGGTCCACGAACTCAGCCCCGAAGTGGCCCGGATCTTCGCCGACGTCTACGAGAACCCGGACGAGAATTATCCGCTCTACATGGCGCTCGAAGGACTCTACGACCTCGACGAGTTTTTGGTATCATGGAGATTCCGCCACGTACAGATGGTTCGCCGCATGATCGGCGACATGGGAGGCACGGGCGGTTCGCTCGGTGCCCGTTATCTGCAGACGACCTTGTCGAAGAGCGCTTTCCCCGAACTCTGGGAAACGCGCAACCTGCTCGGCCAATCGTCCTTAAAGAAATGAATGAAGAGGGAGACCCAAGTGAGCTTGAATGAAGTGACCCTGAATCTGCCGAATTATCCGATGGAAGAACTCGCGAAGATCCGCCGCGGCCTCGAGGAGAAGAAACAAAAGGTCTACGACTTCGGCACCGGCGACCCTCGCATCCCGACCTGGGAACCCATCCGCAAGGCGATGATCGACAACACCACGGTGATCAGCCAATATCCGGCGACTTCGGGCTGCCCCGAGCTCATCCAGGCGATCTGGAAGTACTGCGAGACCCATTACAACGTGAAGCCCAAGTCCGGCCTCGACGTCCTGGCGACCAACGGCAGCAAGGAAGCGATCTTCCATATCTCGTTGAACCTCGTGGGGCGGGCCGGCGGCAAGAAGATCATCGCCTATCCCGATCCCGGCTACCCGGTTTACCGGAGTTCGGCGCAGTTCGCGGGCGGCATCCCTTATCCCATGCAGCTCGTGCCTGAGAATAACTTCCAATTGGAGCCGTGGAAGCTCCCGGAAGACGTGCAGAAGAACTGCGCGGCCCTCTGGATCAATTATCCGCACAATCCGACCGGTGCGGTGATGGAAGAAGCGCAGCTCAAGAAGATCATCGCCTGGTGCAAGGAACGGGACGTCGTCCTCCTCGCCGACGATTGCTACATCGACATCTATTCGCCCGATTGGGACAAGACGGGCCGCCGTCCGCCGACGCCTATCATGTATACGACGGAAAACGTGATTTCGTTCATGAGCCTTTCGAAGCGTTCGGGCATGACCGGCTACCGCAGCGGCTTCATCATCGGCGATTCCAAGCTGATGCCGGCGATCGCCAAGGCGCGCGCGAACATGGGCGTGGGAACGCCGACCGCGATCCAAAAGGCGGCTGCTGTCGCCTGGGCCGACGAAACCCACGTGAACGAGCGCCGGAAGATCTTCCAGAACCGCATCGATCTCGCTTTCCCTTACCTCAATAAACTCGGCATGATCGATAAGAAGCCCGAAGCGACGTTCTACCTTTGGTGCAAGGTCCCGAACGGCCAGGACGATGTCCAGTTCTGCCTGGAGCTCGCCAAGCTCGGGGTGATCGCGAGCCCTTCGCAGTGGCTCAGCGAAGGCATCAAGGGTTTCGTGCGTTTCGCCCTCGTGCCCGACGATCAGGATACGGTCGAGGCTATGCATATCATCAGCAAGTTCGTCGGCGGCCGGTAATTTCGGTTAAATAGCGAAAGATCTTGGAGATCAAGGTCTTATCTGGAACCGTCCGGTTTTTCGCTCGTCTTCCCGCCGAGGTCTCTCCATGCTGTTAGCTACCACATGGAGGACCTTCGATATGCATCTCTATTATAGTCCTGGAGCTTGCTCTACAGTCCCTCACATCGTCCTCGAGGAGCTCGGCTACAAGTACGAGCTCGTCAAGGTCGACCTGAAAAACAAGACCTACGCCGGCGGCGACTTCAAGAAGGTGAATCCCAAGGGCCAAGTGCCGGTCCTGGAGCTCGACACCAAACAGATCATCACGGAAAACGCGATCATCTGCCAGTACCTGGCCGATCAGAAGCCGGATTCCAAACTCCTGCCTTCGGGCGGCATGGAGCGTTATCGCCACCTCGAGACCCTGAACTTCATCACGACCGAGATCCATAAGAGCTTCGGGCCTTTCTTCAATCCCAAGAGCTCGGATGAAGACAAGAAGGCGGCCGGCGATAAACTCAAGTCGAAGTTCGATTTCCTCGATCATCAACTGAACGGCCGCGAGTATCTCATGGGCAACTCCTTCGCCCTGCCCGACGCCTATCTCTTCGTGATGACGCGATGGGCTAAAAACAACAAACTCGACCTCGAAAGCCAAACCAACGTCCAAAAGCACTTTGAACGCATGAGCGCGCGCCCGGCGGTGAAAAAGGCTTTGGCTCAGGAAGACGAAAAGCACTGAGCATCGGCGGCAACAAAAAAAGAGGCTCGAAAACGAGCCTCTTTTTTTTAGGAGCGGATCTCAGTCGTCGACCTCTACGGTCTCATGCTCTTCGAGCGCCAGGACCTCCAGGAAGGCCTTCCGCACGTCGAAGCCGTCCTCCAGGCTTTCCAAGTGCTCATAAAGCGAGCTGAGGATCAGGCCGAAGGCGAAGAAGTTCGGATGGAGCTGGCTGCGCGCTTTTTTGCAGGACAGGAAGATCTGATGGAAGGACTCACGGAAGTCCTTCATGCGGAAATAGACCTTGCTCTGGTCGCCAGGGCCGAATTGCTTGCGGAAGAGCTCGGCCGCATGCTCGAGATTCAGCTCACGCAAGCCGGCGAGATATTCCTGCTCGTCATCCAGGTAGTAACCGCGATAGATCCGGCGAATGGATTCCAGGAAATGGGGGTCCCACTTCATGATCCAGGGGCCGGGGCTCCAGATCCACTGCTTGGAGAGGTATTCGAAGGTCGAGCTGCGAAGGTCCAGCCAGGCGAGGTCGTTTTCCATGATCTGGCCAAAATAGAGCTCGAGGAGGATACGACCGCGTTCTTGACGGGATAGGGACGGCAGCATTTCGCTCGAATCCCTGTCCTCACGGAAGATGACGGGGAGGTCGAGGGCCTCGATCAATGCGCGGACAGGCGTTTCCTCATCTTTGTGATTGAGGCGGGCATAGGTCTTCCCGAGCTGGGTCGTAAGCTTGGCTATTTCGAGGGTTGGCACCACTTCGAAGAAGACGGGCGACAGGTACTCCATGTACTGCGACCATTCGTTGTTTTGCAGACCTTTGAGGAATGTACCGATCATGAGTTGCCTCGCTTTGGGAAAAAGCCCGACTGTTTGATTCAACGCTTTTCCGTGAAAAAAGCAAGGTGAAACATTCTGGGGATCGCATAAGATGCAGAGGGGCGAGTGGGGATGAAACGAGCCATGAACGAAGGCAAAGCGAGGCTTCTGTGACGGTACAAAAAGGTTCTTATGCGCTGCACTGGTTCCGGCGTGACCTGAGGGTCGCTGGCAACAAGGCTCTTCTGGAGCAGCAAAAGGACTATAAAGGCCGTGTCTTAGGCATCTTTTGTTTCGACGGAAAATTCCTGGCCCGACCCGACTTCTCCCATAACCGCTTTCTCTTTTTCCTCAGGACGCTGGAAGCCTTGCGGGACGAGCTCAGGTCGCTCGGCGGGGATTTGCTGTTTTGCGACAGCAGTCCCGACGCAGGATTCCAAAAGCTGTTTCAGCAACTTAAAGCCGCGGGGCAGCCTCTCCCCCGGTCGGTGAGCTGGAGCCGCGATTACGAACCCTATGCCATCGACCGCGATCAGAGGCTGCAGAGCTGGTTTCATAAGCAGGGCGTCCACACTGCGAACGAGCGCGACCATATCCTCATCGAGCCGCACGAGATCGTGAAGAAGACCAAGC
>JASLCY010000341.1 GCA_030151925.1 Oligoflexus sp. | reverse complement strand
GATAAGATTCTGGTGCGGGGCGATGAATATCCCGATCAGCGCGTTCATTCCGCGGATGGGACTTTCTACGACACGAGCCTCATGGAACCTCAGCCGGCCAACCCTGAAGTTCCCTATCATCGCACGTTCATGGTTCCACAGTTCCAAACCGAAGCCGTCCTGCGCGAGAAACTGCTCGAGCTCGGGCATAAAGTCGAATGGCAGACGGAGCTGATCGATTTCACGAGTTCACCTCATTCGGTGCGATGCACCCTGCGCACTCCGCAAGGCGAAGAATCGCTCACATGCGCCTATCTTATCGGCGCCGACGGCGGCCGCAGCTTCGTTCGCCGCCATCTCAATATTGATTTCCCCGGCCGCACTCTCCCCGTGCGCGCAGTCGTCGCCGATGTCAGGCTCGAGACGAAGCTTCCCGACCGCTGGCACCGCTGGAACGAAGATGATATGCAGGCGCAGCTCGGCCTCTGCCCCCTGCGTGGTACGGATCTTTATGTGCTGCAGGCGCCGATCCCGCTCGAGGGCGAGATGGATCTCACGACCCAAGGCCTGACTCGATTCATACAGGAGCGCGCGAGGGACCAAACCCTTAAGGTCACGGACGTCGCCTGGGCCTCCGCGTTTCAGATCAATGCGCGACTCGCGAGCCGCTATCGGCAGGACAACATCTTCCTCTGCGGAGATGCCGCCCATGTCCACCCGCCCACAGGCGGGCAAGGCCTCAACACCAGCATTCAGGATGCCTATAATCTTGCCTGGAAACTCGCTGCCGTTCTGCGCGGGAGTTCCGCAGAGCTTCTCGAGACCTACGAGGAAGAACGCCGACCTATCGCCGAAGGTATGCTCGGCCTCTCCACGCGGCTGCTCCATCAGGCCAAAGAAAAAGGCGGCATGCGTCGTGGGCGGGATGTGCAGCAACTCGACCTCAACTACCGCGAATCATCTCTGACCAGGCCTGCTCAGGAGCGGCCGGAAGAATCGGTTCAGCCGGGCGATCGCGCTCCCGACGCTGGATTTCGCGCTGCCAGCGGGCTCGAAGGCAGGCTCTTCCAGATCTATGCCGGAACTCATTTCACTCTGCTCGCTTATGAAACCCAAAAGGATCTGGGTTTCTTAAGAAGACCTCAGCTCCAGATCCACTCCATAGGCGCAGGCAAAGAAATCCAGGATCACGATGGAGCCATAAAAAAGGCCTATCAATTGAGCCCCGGTGATCTGTGCCTGATTCGACCCGATAGTTACATTGCAGCCATCGTCAAGGAAAGTCAGGTTCAAGAGCTGGCGGGCCATTTCTCCCGCCTGGGTCTCTCTTCTCTCGATTAACAACCGCTTCTTATCGAAGTCCCGCCTCTTTCGGCGGGATTTTTTTCATCTTCATCGCTTCGAGATACGCGATGATCTGCTTTATCACGTGATCCCGGTCGGGCGTTTCGGTAGAAAGGGGCGGCATGAGCGTCCCATAGCGAACGCTCTGGGGATTGCTGATCCATTTCACGAGGAAATCGGGTTTGTAGTATTCCGTCACGTTCATAGGATAATTCAGCTCTATCGACTTCTCTCCGCCTTGTCCGTTGATGCGGTGACAGCTCTGGCATGAATGCCTGAACGTGAGAAATCCTTGGATGACGTCGGGAGAAGAGCGCTCCGGCGGCGCCATCGCCGCGAACTTCGCGGCAAACGTCACGAATTCGAGGCTCACGACCTGATACGGCCACACCGAAGCTCCATGACTCCGGATCACCGGGTCCTTGAGATTGTCCCAGATAAGATAAGCAGGGCTCAGATCGACTTTTTCATCGTTCTGCAGATGATTCGTGATCGAGAAAGGACCGGATTTCATGCCCACCGCGAGATAGGCCTTGTGATCCCGAAGCAGGGCGACCGGGATGCTCGGCTGATAGCCGTCGGCGCAGGTGAAAAGCAGCTCTTCCTGTTTTCGCCATTCCGGTCCATAAGTTTTATCCAGCACAACGTCCAGAGGCAGGGCCTTAAACGTCAAAGCCTTCTGCTCATGAGGTTCGAGGACCGAGACGTCTACGGGTTTCCCCAAGGCTTCGAGCTCATACGTCTTTTTCATGCCTTCACGAGCGACAGTCAAGGTTCCGCCCAGGGCGAGTTCCGAGCTGACCAACCACGCCGCTAAAAAAATCTTTCGCATCCTTGTCTCCCGAGATCCATGAAGCATCCGTGAACCTATTATTATGGTTTTAGGTCGGAGTATCCACCGGTAACAATGACATTCTCCGGTCCCGATTGGGAAGCGGTTCAAGGGATTTAAGAGGTGCGCATAAAAATCTCCATGCAATTCCTGCCAGAAGCCATTATCACTGTTTGAAGCGGTCTCGGCGACGCCGGCACCCATGATCCCTAGCGTTGTTAACCCTTAGGCCGCAGAGCACCTGCGCGAGGCGACTTCATGAAACGAAGCATGCTCCCACTCCTCTTCCTCAGCCTTTCGATCCCGGGTTTTACTGCGCGGGCCGCGGCTTCTTCTCTCCGGACCCATGCGGAGGAAACCCATTGGGAAGAGACGGGGCGTTATGCGGAAGTCGAAGCGCTCTGCCCTGCTTTCCAGAAAGCCTATCCCGCCTTCGTCCGTTGCTTCACCTTCGGCCAGACTCCCGAGGGCCGCCCTATGTTCGCGCTCGCTGTCGGCGAGCAGGGTTTCCTGGCCCCGAAGCCCGGCTCGACCAGGCCGGTGATCGCCTTCCAAGGCGGCATCCATGCAGGCGAGATCGATGGGAAGGATGCGGGCTTCGAATTTATCCGGGATATACTCGACCGCAAAATCTTGCCGAACGCGCTGAAGCACGTGACTCTCCTCTTCGTCCCGGTCTTCAATGTCGATGGTCATGAGCGTTTCGGGGCCTATGGCCGCCCGAATCAAATCGGACCGAAAGAAAAAGGCTGGCGCGTGACGGCGCAAAACTACAACCTCAATCGGGACTATCTCAAGGCCGACGCTCCGGAGATGGTCGCGATGCTGGAACTGCTCAGGAGCTGGGATCCTCTGGTCTATGTCGATCTCCATGTCACCGACGGCGCCAAGTTCCAGCATGATGTGGGGGTGATGGTCGAACCCTCGAATGGAGGGCCGACGGAGCTGCGCAAAGCCGCGGCCGAACTCTCGGACGATATCCTGAAAGATCTCAAGGCGAAGGGGCATCTGCCGGTCTCCACTTATCCGAGTTTCAACGTCGACGACGATCCGACCTCCGGTATCGCGCAAAAGCCGGCCAGGGTGGGTTTCAGCAACGGCTACTGGGCTTATCGCAACCGGCTTGGAATCCTCGTGGAAACGCACTCCTGGAAAGACTATGCGCATAGGGTCCGGACGACTTACGATACGCTCGAATCCATAGTCGCCCATACCGCAAGCTCAGGCGGCGAATGGCAGAAGGCGGTCGCGAAAAC
>JASLCY010000329.1 GCA_030151925.1 Oligoflexus sp. | reverse complement strand
CTCAAAGGGCCCCGACCGGACGTTTGCCCTGAAAGACGTCGGCCTTCTGCTCCGGATCGAACAGGGTTCCGTACGCGTCTTCGTCGATGGCCTCTGTTATATCCTCTTTCCCGGCTCGACGCTCTATATCCCGCCGACGACAGAAACCCGGGTGGAATACCAGGAGCACGAGGTCAAAGGCTGGTATGTCTTCCTCCCGATCTTCCGCTGCAAGGTGCTCCCCAGCAACTTCGGCATCATACCGATGACGAGGCTCATGAATGCGCTCTGCGAGGAGATCATCGCCTGGGGAGGCGCGGGCAAAAGCGAGAAGACGCCGCAGCAATCGCGCCTGGCCGAGGTCCTGCTCGATCAGGTCAATTGCATCGATAAATTCTTCGGGCTGCAGGTCAAGCTTCCCGAGCACCCGCAGCTCCGCAGGGTCGCCGAGCATATCATCAAGAATCCGGGCGACCCCAACAACATCGATTACTGGGCGCGTTCGGTGAAGATGAGCCGCCGCTCCTTCACCATGCATTTCACGCTGGAAACGGGCATGTCCTTCATCCGCTGGCGCCACCTGGTGAGGATCAACGCCGCCCTGCGGATGCTGACCGAGGGCCGGAGGGTCAAGGAGATATCGCATAGGCTGGGCTTCAGCGCCCCCTCGCTCTTCATCAGGACCTTCCAGCTCTATACCGGGACCTCGCCGGGCAAGTACCTGCGGGAAAGAGCCGAGATCGGATCTTCGCTGCCGTGATTTTCCGGTGACGTACCTTTCTTGACTTTTACCGCCAAGCTGAAAACCTAATAAGCATTAACAAAAAAGAGGATGGCAGTGATGCGCGTAAGCAGCGATCTATTCCTTAGGTCTTTGGGTTTGTCTTGTCTGCTGGGCATGGCGGGTTGCGCCAGCACGGGTTTCGTCACCTATTCTTCGCCGGCGGACTGGGTCGCCCAGACGAAGAACGGGGCGCACCTCGTTCTAGCCGAGAAAGCCGACGAATGGAGCGAGGCGAAGACCTATAACGGTCCTTCCGGCAGCACCCTGGCGGTCAAATCCAAGTTCATCAAGCACTATGGTACGACCTGAGTGTTCGACGTGGAATTCACCAACAAGGGCGCTCAGGAAGCCAACGAATCGGTGACCCTCGGCTCGACGCTGGTCAAAGCCGTCTATGGCCACAGGCTCACCCCTGTCCACCTCCAGCCGAACGCGTCCGCGACCTACGAGATGGAACGCCGCGAGTGTCCGCTGCACTTCGGTGAATCGAAGGAGATGAAGGACTGCGCGGAATGCGATCCTATCCTGATCTTCCTCAAGTGATCGACCGGAACGAAAAAAGGCGGCCAAGGCCGCCTCGTCTTTATCCCGCTCAATATCCGCTCAGATCGCGACCGTCACCTTATAGCGAATATCGATCTTCGATCCCAGAGCCGGCTCGCTGCCGGTCTTGAAGGTGATCGTCGTGCCGGTCACGACGAAGTCGTCGGCGGTGATCTGATCGCCGTTCGACTTGGTGCCGGAGATCATCACGGTGCCCTCGTCAGGCTTTTGTTTAAGGCTGAACTGGCTGCTGAGGAGCTTCGCGATGTTGCTCGAGATGCGCGTCAGGGTCTTTTTATAGCTCGAATCGCAGATGTTGCCGTAATTGAGGTTGCCTTCCGATTTGTAATCGATCAGCCGTTGATAGATGTTCGCGGTGAATTCCGCGGTCGAGCAGGACTCGCTGGGCGGCGAGTAGATGCCGTAGAAACCGGCGTTTTCGCCGACGACGCGGCCGAGGTCCTTCTCCACGTAATCGATCAGGTACTGCTCGCTCGCCCAGGGTTGGCCGTTGCAACCCTTGCCGTCGCTGCAGTTGTCGGCGTCGCTCACGATGAGCACGGCGACGGTCGAACCCGGGCGGACCCAGGGTTTCTTGGTGCACTTCAAGGCGTTCACGGCCTGGCGGATGCCCTGCTCGTTGCCGTCGCCGCTGATGCCGGCGGACACGGCTTTGGTGAATCTGCTCTGGGCGTCGCTGTCCGTGGATTTGATCAGGGTCAGGTTGCAGGCGTCCTGGCCGTCGCTGCCCGTGGCGACCGTGGTGGTGATCACCCCGATTTGCCAGTTCGCGCCTTTGAGGGCCGTGATCAAGTCGTCGAGCTTGGTCGAGAGGTTTTTCTGCTCCTCCTGCATCGAGCTGGAGTTGTCGACCACCAGGGCGATATCGGCGAAGCCCTGCAGCCCTTCCTGGGTCAGGGTTTCCTCAACATCTTTGGTCTCATACTTCGGAGAGCCGTCGGCGCCGGGCCCGGCCGGAACCTCGCCGGTGCTCGGATTCTCGATCGGCGTCGAGCCCGTGCCCGCATTGTCCGTGGTCTGCCCTTGGGTGCCGTTCGATGCGCCGGAAGAAGGATCGGCCTTCGGCGTATCAGGCGTTTCATCCTGGGAATTACGGGCCGGTGTATCGTCGGCGATAGGCACCGAGCGGAAGTTGGTGGTGCCGTTGCAGCCCGCGAGCCACACGCAAGAAACCAAGAGGCTCGGCACAAGGCGATTCTTCAGGATCATGGAACACACTCCTAGCGAGGCATGGCAGGGACGACGACCGGAGCGTCCTTGCTCGACAAAGAATTGAGGAAGGCGATGAGTTGGATCTTCTCTTCCTGCGTTAGATTCAATCGATACATATCGCGATCGAGGCTGGGCCTGAATACGTCGCCGCCCCTATCGTAGAATTCGATCACGGCCATCAGGTCCGTATAAGACCCGTTGTGCATATAAGGGCCGCCCAGCGAGACATTGCGCAGACCCGGCGTTTTGAAAGCATACTGCATCTTCACTTCGTTCATGATCCGTCCGCGGCCCCTGTCGTCGCCTTTGAGGCCGAGGTCGTGGAAGCTCTCGTCCGTGAAGCGCCAACCGCTATGGCAGCTCGTGCAGCGGCCTTTGCCGGCGAAGACGAGCAGGCCCGCTTTCGCCTCTTCGCTCAGCGCGCCGTCATCACCCTTGGTCCAACGATCGAAGGGCGTCTCGTCGCTGACTATGCCCCGCTCGAACACGCCGAGCGCTCCGGTGATGAGCTCCATCGAGATATCCTTGCCCGGATAAGCCTTCTGGAAGAGTTTCCTATAACCGGGGATCGCCTGCAATTTCTTCGGCAACTCCGCGAGGTCCGCGTGCATCTCGTCCTTGTTGCCGAGCGGGAGGAGGGCCTGCTGCTCGAGCAGGAATGCGCGTCCGTCCCACATCTGGCTTTGACCGTAACCGACGTTCCAAAGGCTGGGCGAACGGCGTTCGAGCTCTTTGGAGGCGAAACCTATGCCCTTGGGCTTGCCGTCGCTCCAATTCTTCCGAGGATCGTGGCAGCTCGCGCAGGAGAGCGTGCCGGAGGCGGACAGGCCGGGGTCCCTGAAGATTTTTTCGCCGAGCGCGGCGGCCGGCGACAGCGTGCCATTGCCGGCGGTGGCGGAACCTCCGCCGCCGCAGCCCGCGAGCGCGAGCAG
>JASLCY010000308.1 GCA_030151925.1 Oligoflexus sp. | reverse complement strand
GAAGCGGCGTCGATTTTCGCGGAGAACTTCGATTTTTCGAATTTGGAATCGAGGATGACCGTGCCTTCGTACTTCGAGAACTCACCGTCGACGTTGGTCAGCATCATGTGTTTGACCGTAAAGCCGACTTTGCTGTGAGCAGGATCGATTTGGTAGGTGCCAGGGATAATCTGAGCGGCAAAGGCAGGAAGCGCCATCGTCAGGCTAAGACAAGCAGCAGCGAAAGTATGACCGAGTTTCATGTAGAGCTCCTTAAAACATACACAACATTTCGAATCGCAATTATTGTCATTTTCGCTATGTTGCAAAAGTGCAAAAGTTCGGTAATCAGTGTTTCAGTATTGTGAACAATAGCTCTGCTGGCGACCTAAGTTATGGATTTGAATAAATTACAGATTTTTAAAGAAGTGGTAATCGCTGGGAGTTTTTCAAAAGCAGCGAATAATCTGGGGCAACCTAAATCGCAGATAAGCCGCCATATTACCGCCCTTGAAAGAGATCTGGGAGTGCGGCTGATTTACCGGACCACACGGCAGTTCCAACTGACTTCGGCAGGTCAGGAACTGTTCCAGGGCTCAGCCTCGCTTTTGAATCAACTCTATACGAAGATCGACCAGGTTCGTTCGGGATCCGACGAGTTGAGCGGAACGATCCGCCTCTCCGTTCCGGATGATATCGGCATCTCTCTCATGGGCGGGATTTGTCGGGACTTCATGAAGCAGTATCCGATGATCCGATTGGATCTGCACGTCGGCAATATGCTCGTCGATCTGGTCAAAGACTCCTTTGATCTGGTCGTGAGGATAGGCAAGGCCAGCAATTCAACGATGCTGCAGAGGAAGCTCGGGACCATAGGCCTGAACTTTTACGCCAAACCCTCACTCATCGAAGCGCTAGGGCCCATCACGGGCTTCACCGATCTCTCGCGTTTGCCTTATCTGGCCTTCAACACTCAAAAGAGCCGTGCGGCCGTGGTCAAGCTGAGGACGAACCAGCAGGAAATCACTTTGCCCCTCACGCCTATCTTCACCTCCAACAACTTCTTCATCCTCAGGGACCTGGCTCTCGACGGCGTTGGTTTTACCGCGCTTCCGCCTTTTCTCGCCAAGAACTACGTTTCGAAGGCGGAACTCATCCCGCTGTTCGAGAACTGGCAGACCGAAGGGGGGCCTATCCGCATCCTCATGCCCCATCAGGAGGAAGTTCCGCTGCGCATCAAACGCTTCGTCGACTTCCTTTCCGATCGGCTGACTGAATACTTGAATACATAAACGGCGAGGCCAAAAAAAACGGCCGCTCCCGAGAGCGACCGCTTTAGATCAAGTGATTCTAAGACCTATCAGTTCGTGATCTCGACGTCATCGTCGTCGTCATTGTCCGACTGGTATTCAGCCAGCTGGAGCCAGTCTTTATAGGCCGAACTCTGATGACCGTCCACCCACTCCGCATTGCTGAGGTCGTGGAAGAGGTCTTCCTCCACTTTACCGTCCTCGTGATGGAGGCCGAAGGTGAGGAAGAGGGCCAGCGCCACCGAACTGAAACCGATCGCGCCCCACAGCTGAAAGGTATGGCGGCGCGAAGCGCTTTCTTCCTGGCGGATCCTGCGCATGATCAGCTGGTATTCGTAAGGTGATGCGTTCGGAACGGAAGGAGCGCCTTTCTTGAGGAAATCCTTCAATTTTTGATCACTCATAAGTCTACTCCTTCCTTTTTCAAAAATGTTTGCAGTTTGGTGCGTGCACTATGCAGCCGGGACTTTATGGTCCCCTCCGGTAATTTTAATGCAGCGCTAATCTCTTCGATAGTACTGTCCTCGAGATAGAAGAGGACGACTACCACGCGTTCCTTAACACTGAGCTTATGCAGGGCTTTTTCGACGAAGTTCTGGTTTTGATAATCTTCGGCGATATCTCCCTTGGCCACCGGCTCCGGCTCATTCTCGGTCCCGAAGCTGAGGAACGAGGCCCAACGTCTCTTGCGGTAATGGTCCTGGACCGAATTTACGCAGATCCGATGGATCCATGTCTTCATATCGGCTTCTTCGCGGAAAGAGTCCTGGAAACGATAGATCCGTACAAAGACGTCCTGAACTAAGTCATCAAGATCATTCGCATTCACCATACGCGACAGGACACGGCGCACCGTTCCTACGTGCTGGTTATAGAGTGCCGAAAAATCCTGGTTGCTCCGATCATTTAGAATTTGGGGCCACTCCGCGACTTTCGTTCCCATTCTTGCCCCTCGGCCTTAGTGAACTGAAGGTTTTCCGCTGCTCAGGAGTTAAAAGAGCTCGAACTTTAAGCATATGCTCAAGTTGCAAGTCTTCCAATTCGTTTCTTTGTTTCATGAACTCCCTATGAGCCTCGCGTATCGCCTCGTCGCTACTCTCGCCGTCCATCACGCTGTCCAGCTTGGCCTTGGCTTCCTTGACCGCGACCTTGTTCTGGGCCACGTTCTTCTGCATTTCCTCCCGCAAAACCTTCATTTGAGCCTTTTGTTCGGAAGTCAGATTCAGCTTTTCAAAAACTTTAGTAATTTCAGCAGGTTCGGAACTGTCGCGAGCTTGAGCAGGAATCGCTGTCAGCATCGAGGCCATAATAAAGATTTTGAGCAACCGCATGAGATTCTCCTCTCGCTCTCTGTAGGCTTAGACGCGACAAGTGCCCAAAGGGTTCATTTCTATATACAGGACCTTGGGATGTTTTTTATAAGTACCTGATATCACATCAATTAAAAAAGTCGTCGATGCATAAAAAAATTTCCAAACCTTTTTCCCCCAACCTCCGTCTAACCCTGCAGTTGAGTTGAATACCAACTCGCACACTCTAAAAAATCGGAGATACTATGAAAGCACTTGTAATCGCATCGATGTCTGCTCTCTTGGCTACCAGCGCAATGGCTAAAGGCGCTCACCACGAAGGCAAGAGCCCACTGGAAACTCTCGACGCTGACAAAGACGGCAAACTCTCGAAAGACGAAGTAAAAGGCGACGCTACCCTTTCTGCTAAGTTCGACGAACTCGATACCAACAAAGACGGCTTCCTCGACAAAGACGAGCTCAAAGCTGCTCACAAAGCCGCTAAAGAAGCAGTAAAAGAAACTGCTCCTGCTAAGAAGTAATCTTCTAGGGCCCTCCTCTCGAGGGCCTTTTCTTTTTCCGCCGGTGTCCGCGAATCCCGCTCCCCGTCATCCCTTCACTTTAGTTCATTTTAATGGCTTTACGCGCCAAACATACCCCGCTACAATAGACTCTACCGACCCACAGAACTAACTCCCACTCGTGTCATGGTTTCTATTACGGGAACATTCGATATGAAATTGACCGCATTTGGCGTGATTGCCCTCTATTGTCTTTTTTCGTCCCTCAACCAAGGCTGCACCAAGAAGCAGTTCAAGGCCGAAGGCTTTGAACTCAAACATCGTGTGCCCCTGGTTACGGTCACTACGACCGCGAAAGACGAAAGCGAGCTCCCCCTCTGCGAGGTGAGCACCCAGAACGTGACCATCTTCCTCGCCCAGGCGAATTCCTTCATGAAATGCGTCAACGGCGCCTGGCATAAAGCTCGTCCGGGCGACCGGAGCACCAGCTTTGCCTCCCGCGCGCCCGTCCGTTACTACGAGTGGCAGGATCCGACCCAAAAGAAGATCTGGAGCGTGCAGAAGGATTCGCCCGTCGCCTCGGATCAGCTGAACGAAAACACCTGCCATGGCCAGTGGAAGCTGCCGACCCAGGAGGAACTCCTCACGGCCACGAGCAACGGCCTCTTCGAAGGCATCAAATCGCATGGCGGCGTCGCTTTCGAGCAGGCTTGGACCCAAGACTTCGAAGTCGTCGACGGCATTTCGCACCGCGTGGCCGTAAGCCTTCTCCCCTACCCAACGAAAGTGCAGACGCGCGAAGCGGGCATCTATTGTGTGAGCGCGAACGGTTAACAGCGTGAGGAGCGGGTCCACGTGCGTAAGGCAGTTCTAAGACTCTCAGCTTCCGTCCTGGTCCTCGGTCTGGTGCTCGGCTGCGGCAGCAACAAAGCCTCGAACAAGAACTCGATCAAGATCGTCGACTTCACGAAATTCGGGCTTCTGCAATTCAAGGCGGGCAGCAGCATCGGGATCTCGGGTTCGCGTTACGATCTCGACCTCAGCAAAAAAACCGTGAAGCATTATGCGGTCGGCATGGATTCGAACAACTACGCGCTGGATAAGACGGTGACGATGACCGCCGCTCAAGCCGGCGAGATCAATACGCTGCTGCAGAAGATAAAAACGCAGTCCTTCGGATCATGCTCGAGCAGCGTTTGCCAGAAAGGGCGCAACTCGGTATGGGTTGAGCTTCCCGCGACCAGCCCGATGTCCTACTACTTCTCGGATGAAGGCGACTGCACCTGTTCCTCCGACGCGAGCAACGCGCCGACCGTCCCCTACACCCAGTTCAAAGCGGTTTATGATAAGATTCTGGCGTTATTTTGAGTTCTTCTCTTCGGATGCTTCGTTCTCGGCGGCTGCGGGCGTCTCCTGAGGGGACACGCGGCACATCCCCACTCCGTGCCCATCGATCTCCGTGACTTCGAAACGGAAACCCTGATACTCCACGACATCCCCGACCTTCGGCATGCGGCCGAGCAAGGTCATGACGAGGCCGCCGACGGTATCGACGTCTTCGTGCTCGAGGTCCTTGCGCAGGCGAACGCCGAGATCCTCGAGGCGAACGAGCCCCGTGACCGAGAAAGTGCCGTCGCGCTCCTTCACGATATCGGGCGATTCGCCGCCGCCTTCGCCGATCTCGCCCACGACCTCTTCGAACAGGTCCTCGATCGCGAGGATGCCCGCCGTCCCACCGAACTCATCGATGACGACGACCATGTGCGCGTTGTGCTTCCGCATGACCTTCAGCACCTGCTCGAGCGTAGAGGCCTCGGGAACATAGGGAACGGGACGGATCAGGTCGGTGATGCGCCCGCGTTCGCCCGCGAGCTGCGCCCTGAGCAGGTCCTTGGAGTGCACGATGCCGACGATATTATCGAAGCTGCCGTCGTAGAGCGGATAACGCGTGTGTTTGGCCTTCGCGACGAGGGTCTTGACCTCCGCGTTGGTCGCTTTGATGGGAATGCCGACGATCTTGATGCGCGGCACCATCACCTCGCCCGCCGTCAGGTGCCCGAAATAGAGCAGATCCTGCAGGACTTCGCGGGTTTTCTTACGAAGCTGACCGCCCTCCTGGCTCTCTTTGAACACGAATTCCAGCTCTTCGGCGGTATGCGATATCTCGTGCGACTGGGAAGCGGAATTGATGCCGAAGATCCCGAGAAAACGGGTCCCGAGATTATTGAGCAGCACGATGAAGGGATGCACGCATTTCTGAATGATCACGACGATAGGCGTGACGAGCAGAGCCGTCTGCTGCGATTTCTGCAGGGCCATGCTCTTCGGCACCATCTCGCCGAAGACGATATGCATGAAGGTCAAGGCGCCCAAGGCGACGAAGCTGGCGATCGTGTGAGCGGTGCCTTCGCTGATCCAATTCTGAAACGTCGCGAAGAACCACTCCGCGAGTTTTCTTTCGCCGTACATACCGAGCCCGAGGCTCGCGAGCGTGATGCCGAGCTGTGTGGTCGCGATATATTCGACCCGTTTGCCCGGGCTCTTGAGGATGCCCTGCATGACCTTGGCGACTGGATGCCCCTGGTTCGCGGCCTGATCGATCTGAGTGCGCGGCGTGCCGATCAACGCGAATTCCGCGGCGACGAACAGGCCGTTGACCATGACGAGGGCTATAATGATGAGGGTTGGTACCAAAGCAACCATCCTATGACTCGCTTTTCTCGGCGATGGCCACGGGACGCGCGATCACGGTCCGGACCACGCGTTCCTCGACGTCTTCCACTTCGACTTCGACACCTTGGATGATCGCTTTATCGCCGCGTTTCGGCAGCGTCTTCAGTGCTTCCGTCACGAGGCCGGCGATCGTGTTGGAATCCCCCTTCCAAAGCGTTCCGATCCAATGCTGCGCTTCGTCGGGCCGCATCATGCCCGAGAGCCGGACCCGGCCGTCGTCGAGCACTTCCGGTACGATCTCACCCGCCTTGAATTCGTCGCCTATCGCGCCGAACACTTCGCTCAGGATATCCTCGACCGTAACGATGCCGACGAAGGTCCCGTATTCATCGATGATCGACACCATCTGCACCCGGCGGCGGCGCATGAGGTTCAAGAGCTTGTCGGCCTTCATCACTTCCGGAACGGCGGTGAGCGGGCGGAGCATGGGTTCGATCGACTTGAGTTCGCCGTGGGCCGCGATCTCCGCCACCACGTCCTTGGTGTGCAGTATCATCACCACGTTGTCGCTCGCGCCTTCATAAACCGGCAGGCGCGTATAAGGGCTGCTCGCCACCGTGCTCACGATCTCCGCGATCGGGGCGCTGCGATCGATCGTTTCCACCGAACGCCGCGGGACCATGAGCTCCGCGGCCGACCAGGCATCGAGGCTCAGGGCTCTCTGCAGGCGGGCGTGTTCGTCGGGCTCGAGGACGCCTTCCTCATGAACCTGCTCGAGCAGGATCGCGAGTTCGTCGGAGGTGTGGATGTGCCTATGGGACGAAGTCTGGAAACCGAGGATCTTCAGGACGAAGGTCGCGCAGCCGTTGAACAGCACGATGAGCCCGCGGAAGAGAAACGTCGACCAGCGGATGGGAACGTACGTAAGGAGTAATGTCCGCGTAGGATTCTGCAGAGCGAGCGTCTTCGGCACCAACTCGGCCAGGACCATCTGCAGGACGGCGAGTAGCACGAGCAGGATCACGACGGCGGCCGACAGCGCTGTTTCGTGCGAGATCGCGAACGTGCTTTCAAAGAGAGGCGCGAGCCGCGTCGCCAACGAATACTCAGCAAAAGCACCGAGGATCAGGCTGGAAATCGTAATACCTATCTGGCACGTCGCAACGTAACGATCGAGTTTGATGCCGTCTTCGAGTATGGGCAGGATGGCTTTGGCGAAGGAATTGCCCTCGACGGCGAGCTGCTTGATGGCCGATTTACGAACGCTGACCGCCGCGAACTCCGCACCCACGTAGAGCGCATTGAAAGCGATGAGGAGGATCAGGATCGCAAAAACAAGGAGCAGCATACAGTGATATCCAACAGCGTGACGCCAGCGAAGTTCCAGTGTCCCATCATATGCTCGAATGAAGTTTAATATCAATAATCTTAGGATTTTTCATGAGTTTGTCCGGGGACAATTCGGCTGCGGTCTCTCCCGCGCGGACACCTGTGCTAAAATAAGGAAAACCTAAGTTATCGAGGTTCGCCTTGCCAACCTACGAATATCGTTGCACGGATTGCCAAAAAGAATTCACCGTCCAAGCGAAGATGTCCGACCCCCAGCCCGCGGCCGGCCCCGGATGCTCCCATTCGAGCTGCGCCTTGGAAAAGAAATTGAGCCGCGTCGCCGGATGGGTCGCCGGGAAAAGTCCCGCGCCGCGTGAGGCACCTGTAACAAAACCTGTTACAGATCGGTCGGTCAGCGACCCCGTGCACGTCTGCTCGAAATACTGCGATCATCACGCAAAACCGAAAACCGTTTAAGCCTCGTCGGCCTGGGCGTTGCGCAGCTGCTCAGCCAGCCGCGCCTTGACGCCGACCAATCCCACCACGGCGACGATCCATCCCACCAGCATGATGCCGGCCGTGAGATAAAGCGAGCGCGGGCCTTCGAGCTTTTCATACAGCAGGCCGAAGGTCACCGGGCCGACGATGCGGGCGAGAGAGGCGAGCGTCTGGGAGAAGCCCAGCGCGAAGCCTTGCAGCCCGTCGGGCGCCAGGCGGCTGCTCAGGCTCGACAGCGCGGGGTTGGCGAAAGCGGACCCGGCGGCGACCAGCGTGAGCGAGGTCCAGAGCATCGGTTTGCTCGGGGCGAAAGCGGGTAGGAGCAGCATCGCGACGCCCAGCAGGAGCTGGCCGAGATTGAGGATGCGCGTTTCACCGATGCGGCCGATCAGAGGCCGCGTGACGCCGCCGTTGATGAAGAGCAGCATGATGCCGATATACATGAAAGCGATCGATTGCTCATGGCTGGTCACGAGGTGATAGGCGTCGCTCAGCGACAGGGCCAGCACCGACTCCACGCCGACGAAACCGAATACCTGCAAGAACTGCAGAAGCAGGACGACCGTGAACCCGCGATCGCTGAGCAGGCGCTTCGCGTCGCTCCACCAGGCGCCGATGTGCGAGGATTGCAGTTCGCCGCGCACCTTCCGCACGAGCTCCAGCACTTCCCCCTTCGCGAACCGCACATGCGTTTCCGGCAGACGGCTCACGACGAAGAGCAGGTTGATGAGGTTGAGGACAGCCGCCACGATCGACATCGCCAGCAGCGAATGGCCCTGCGAGAACATGCTCACGAACGCGCCGATCGCCGGGCCCAGGGCGAAGCCGAGGCCGAAGGCGATGCCGATGAGCGCCATGCTCTTGCCTCGTTGTTTCGCGCTCGTAATATCGGATATGGCCGCTTGCGCGACGGAGATGTTGCCGGAGGCGAGGCCGGCGATGAAACGCGCGACGACGAGCAGCGAATAGCTCGGCGCGAAACCCGTGAGGAGCTGAGCGACCAGGGAGATCGCGATCGTGCCGACCAGGATCTTCTTGCGGCCGAAGAGGTCCGACCAGCGGCCGAGCATGCCGACCGCGAGCAGGGTGCCGATGGAATAAACACTCGCGAGCGCGGTGGCCTGCGCATCCGTCGCCCCGAAGTCGCGGGCGATCAGGGGCAGGATGGGAATCAGCATCCCGAAGCCGACGAGGTCGAGGAAAATCGTGAGGAAAACGGAGCCCAAGGTGCGTTTGCGGAGACTTTCGATAGGATCCTGCGTTTTCGTCTTGGCCATGATTTCCTCGCCCGGTGAAGACCACCGATTCTACGCAATCGATGGGCGAGATAAAAGCCGAGATTAGAAACCCTCTCATGAAATGCGAGGGCCGCTCAGTGCTTTTGCGCCTCGAGGTAAGCCATGAGCTTCTCTTTTCGGGTTCCTCCTGGCGCAGCGTCGAGCTGTTGGATAATAGCCGCCGCACCTTCGGCCACTACGCCGCCTCCTGAAGCCGCAGCCAATGATTCAAAGTTGTCCACGATGTTGTCGACGTCGGCCTCCGACATCGATTCGAGCTTATCGGGATCGAGGCTGCCGGCGGCGGTGACCTGGGCGAACTTGTTGATGTAGATGATCGAATAAGCCGCCGTATAGAATTGCAGCTGCTGCGCCGCGCTCGAGGACGTCTCGATCTCGGGATGCTCCGTGCTGCGGTATTCCTCCGGCAGGCTGAGCATCGTATCGCGCGCGTTCGCGAGCGCCGCGATCTGCTCGTCGGTCGGCTCCTTGGGGACGAACTCGCCGAGCGTATCGAGCAAGGAGGTCGAGCCGCCGTCGCTCGAGGATTCCAAGGTGCCCTCCACCGCCTTCACGATATCGAAGCCGCCGAGGCCCGCGTAAGCCGCCGCGAGGAAACGCCGGCTTTCGTAGTCCGCGGGATTATCGGCCACGATGTTTTTATAGAGCTCGATAGCCTTCCCGAAGTCCTGCTCGTTCAAGGCGATCCGCGCCTTCTCCGTCGCCGTGAGGTCGGCGTAGGGCGTGGCCCTGCTTTTGGTGCTGCAGGCCTGGAGCCATAGGACGAGGATGAGCAGGTAACGCATCATGGTGCCTTTCAAAAGCCGATGCTGGTGTAGACCGTCACCAGGTTCCTTTGTTTGTCGCCCGGATAAGTCCCGAGCTCGCGGCCGTAAGCGGTGATCCCGAACTTGATGAAGAACGCGTCGAGCCGCACGCCGACCGTCGGTATCCCCTGGTAGAGCCCCGCGCCGAGGCCGATCATCTGCATGAGCATCAGGCGCGCGCCGAGGTAGATCTTCTTAAAGGTCTTCTCGTGGTAAGCGTTCCCCATATCGCGGTAGTCGAGGCTGAGGTGGAGGACGTTGGTCGTGCCGTGGAAGGCGAGGCCGAGGCCCGCGTTGGTGGTCTGCGGCAGGGTCTTCTCGCCGTTGGTGAACCGCGTGCCGCCCACGTCCTCGACCTTGAGCCCGAGGCTCAGGTCCACATGAGTGTTCTGCCAGAGGAAGAGCGAACCGATATCGCCGCCCATGCCGCGGCCGTACTTGAGCTCGTCCTTCAGCTCGCTTTCATTCTCGGTGAGCCTCTTGATGCGGTCGGGATCGGTCACCGGGATCTGCAGGTTCGGTTCGCCCATGTAGAGGTACTTCGCCGTCACGCCGAGCGACAGCCAGCGCAGAGGCTGGGCCGCGGCCGTCGCCATCGCGCCCGCGTAGGCCTCGCCCCCGAAGTTGATCGTCGGCAGCCCGCCGTTATCATAGCGGCTGCCCGCGACGTCCACCTCGAGGCGGTCGAAGGCCGTGAAGGCGAAGTTCTTGTTGAGGAGGCTGAGGCTCGTGGTCTGGCCGAAGTGCAGGGATTTATCGAACAGCTTCTCCACGAAGTCCGAGCTGCCGGTCCCGGCCGCCTTCTTCACGCTCGCGGTGCCCTCCTGCGCGAGGTCGCGGTCGAGCATGAGCCCGGTCTCGAGCCCGACCCAACGTATGGTGGCGGCTCCGAGCGGAAGGAGCGCGGGGTTGGCGAAGACTATCCCCTCCTGGCTCGCGCGCGTGAGGGTCGTGCCGCCGGCGGCGAGGTCGAAGGGCTCGGTGTAGATGAGCTCGCTTGAGCTTTTGGCAAAAAGCGGCGAGAACTCCGCGACCAGCGCCGAAAAT
>JASLCY010000288.1 GCA_030151925.1 Oligoflexus sp. | reverse complement strand
CTTTTCGGTTGATTAGCAATTGAGAAGAAGATGTTCGCATCACTCAAACGGGTGAACGGACGAGGCTCACCAGGGCCTGCATCAGACGATCCAACGAATCGAATTGCTCCCGCAGGCGACCCGCGACCTCCGAAGCGTCCTTGGCTGACGAGGCATTGTCCTGCGTGCTTTTATTAAAGAGATGGACCGCCCTGTTGATCTCGCTGAGGCCTTTGGTCTGCTCCTGGATCGCCGAGGCGATATCGCGGCTCAGATCCTGGACCTGAGTCACCTGGCTCGTCACGCGCGCAAAGGTATCCGCGCATTCCTCGGCCACGTTTTTACCGTTCTGCACGGTCTGCATATTGGTGTTCATAATGCTCGAAACGCCCTGGCGGCTGGTATTGACGATGTTGGTGACCGAGTTGATGCTCTCCTGCAGAAGGCCGTTGATATCCCTCGCGGCCCGTCCGCTCATCTCGGCGAGATTACCGACCTCCTCCGCCACCACCGAGAAGCCCTTGCCGTGTTCGCCGGCTCTGGCCGCCTCGACCGAAGCATTGAAGGAGAGCAGCTTGGTCTGGAATACGATGTCGTTGATCACCTTGGTCTTGGCTTCGATATCCTGGATCAGCGGGATGATGTTCTGCACCTGGGCGTTGCTCTTGTCGACTTCAGCCATCACAGCCTGGCTCGAAGCCCCGATCCGCTCCATCTCTTCCCGCATCCGCTCGATGCTCTGCCGTCCCCGCTCGAGGATCTGAAAGCTCTCGTCCGAACTGCTGGAGAGCCGGCCTGCGTTCCCGGAGGTACGGTTGACCATCGTATTGATCTCTTCGAGGGCAGCTGCGGTCTCTTCGATTGCGGAGGCCTGGGCTTCGGCCGAGGAGCTGACCGTCTGCGCTGAACCATCGACGGCCAGAGTATGGGATTCCAGCTCGGTGCGTTCCTCTTCGAGCTGTTTGACGATATCGCTCAAATTCTGAACAATGCGGACGCGAGCATACCAGGGCAGGCCGATAGCCAGGATAGCACCGATGATGGCAAGGATTATACCGAGTTGAACCACATGCCCGCTGGAATCCGCCAGGGCCTCGGCGTTCTCTTTCTCGATCTTCTCCCCCAGATTGCCCAGCAGGGTTTCGAGGGACTCGAAGGTCTTCTCGAAGCCGGCTTTGGCAGCGATCGCCTCCTCGGCTTTCCCCTGCACCAGCAAGGCTATGATGTGGTTGGCTTCGGCCGCATAAGCATCGACGCTGCTGCTGGCTCCTGCCACTTCTTTACGCGTCCCCTCGCTCACTCGTAAATTCTTGATCGTCTCCAGGGATTTCTTCATTTCCACCGAGAACTCCTCACACTCCTTCTGAGCGCTCTGGACCTCCTCCGGGTTCTTCTCGTAATAGCCGACCATGGCCCTGAGCACGGTCGCCCGCAGGCCGTCATGCATCATGTCGACGAAAGACATGGCGCGCATCGCGGGTATCTGCACCTCCCCCACATCGAGGATCTGCCGGGACAAGGTCCGAATCGCTCCATTGAAGAACAGGGCAACCGCCACGAGCACCACAAAGTTGACCAACGAAAGAATTGTCAGCCTCTTGCCAATCGTCCAGCTACTGCTCATTGCTAGGGTTCCCTCGTAAAAATGATCATCACGTTTCGACAATATCGCATTTAGGTTAAGGAATTCTCTAACATCTCAACTTGAGAATAAAGGATAATAGAATGCGATCCGCAACTTACGGCCCCCACTCCCATGAGGATGAATCACGATGCAATTCCGTCCCCGCCCCCTGTTCAGCGCCGTCTCACTCGCTTTGCTGTCTATGGGGGCTTCTTCCCTGCAGGCTGCGGAAGGAGTGGACAAGTCCGCCTACAGCCTGTTGAATCCTACCCCTCGCGACCAGATGCGCGAGATGCAGACGGACCGGCCGGATAAAACCGAGGGTGCCACGACCGTTGATGCAGGGCACTTGCAGATCGAGACTGATCTTTATAACGGCAGCTTCGAGAAAGTTTCGGGCAGCGATATAAAAGAAAGATCAACGGAGATCCTCACCTCCAACTTGAGATTGGGTCTCACCGATAACCTTGAATTTAATTTCATTCTCTCCCCCTGGCTGCAGAACCGCGTTGAGACCGGCGGGCAGCACGATACGGAAGAAGGTTTCGGTGACACGACCGTTCGCCTCAAATACAATTTCATGGGCAACGAAGGCGCTCCGGTCGCGATCGGTCTGATTCCTTTCGTGAAGTTCCCGACGGCACACGACGGGCTCGGCAATGATAAGGTCGAGGGCGGCCTGATCCTGCCGATCGGCCTCTCTCTGCCGAACGCCTGGGGCCTCGGCATGATGTTCGAGATCGATAGCCTGAAAAACGACGCCGACGACCATTATCACAACGCCTTCATCAGTTCGGCGAGCGTGAGCCATGCGATCTTCGGTGAACTGGAAGGTTATCTCGAGTTCTATAACGAGGTCAGCTCAGCCGATAACGGCGGTTGGGTCGCGACCTTCGATGCGGGCGTAACCTACGGCCTCAGCAAGAACCTGCAGCTCGATGCCGGCTGCAACTTCGGCATCACCCGCGCGGCCGACGACACCAACCCCTTCGTCGGCATCAGTGCCCGCATCTGATCGGTTCGCGAATAATCAAGGCAAAAAAAAGAGGCCCTTCATCCGAAGGGCCTCTTTGCATCCACGCGGTTTATTTCTTGGGTTCGGAACCGACTTTGCCTTCGCCGAATTTGGGGTTCGAGGCCTTGCAGTCCGCTACGACCTTCGCATCGACGGTCGGCAGCGGTTTGGTCGCGCCCGGAACGGACGTTTGGCCTTGAACGATCGGATCCACGCAGTCGCGCCAGAGGCCGTCGCCTTTTTTCCAATCGCCTTTCACGAAGCCGGCGGCTTTGCAGGAATCAGCGATCTGTTTACAGGCCGGATTCATTTTTTCATGCGCGGAAGCGGAGTGAGCGGCAAAAACCAAGAGGCCGGCAAGGATAAGATTGGTCTTCATGGGGCGTTCCTTCACAGTGTTTCATTGTTGGTTTCGTTCAGGCTCGAGACCGAGCGTTCTTTCGTAAGGTTAGACGGAGGGGCACGAGCGGCGGTTCGAAAATAAAATGCGACGCCCGTAATGCCTTGAGTTCGCAGCCGCTTTCAGGCCCGCATTTCATTTTCGTACATATTCCTCGGCACTCCCTTTCAGGCATAAAAGAACAGTTAAAGTTATCCGCATGCACACGAAACAATGAATTGGGAGTGAACGATGAACCGTAAAGTATTGACCTTCCTCGCCTCCACGCTGCTCAGCGCGGGTCTTGCCAAGGGCCAAACCTTTTCTGAGTACAGCGTGAGAGTCACCGATACCGCAAGATTAGATGCGATTTCGCGGGACTTCGAAATCGTAGGTCGCGACGGCGATACTTATAGGGTGTATGTTCCGGTCGAGAAGGCGGCGAACTTCCAAAGACTCGTCCCCGAGTCCGAGCTTCTGGCAAAGGATGCTGACGCCTCATGGCGACAGGATTGGAACAGGCGCGATAGCTTTGCAGCGGGTTATCATAACTGGCAAAGCGTGCAAGACTATATGACTCAAGCCGTTCAGAACTACCCTCAACTCGTGAGTCAAACGAGTTACGGCGAATCCAAGCAGGGTTATAAACTCTCCTATCTGAAGATCACGGCTCCCGGTTCGACCAACCGCGCGGCGAAACCCAAACTCTTCCTCGATGCCGCGACTCACGGGGACGAACTGATCTCAACCGAAGTCCTGCTCAATCTCGTCGACGAGATCCTCAAAGGCTACGGCAGCGACGATCGCCTCACCGCGATGCTCGACAACACCGAGCTCTATGTGTCTTTCGTCGTCAACCCGGACGGCTACACGAAACAGAACCGCTACGACAACGGCGTTGATCCGAACCGTTCCTATCCTTGGCCCGGTGACCCGAATCACAAACCCACGGCTTCGATCCAGGCTCTGATGGATCTCTTCGAACAGCAAAAATTCACGGGTTCGATGACCCTGCACGCCTATGGCCAGCTTCTCATGTATCCTTGGGGTTATACCTCGACCCCGATCAGCAGCAAGACCGATCTCGATAATTTCGCGACGCTCACGGATCAACTCGCCGCCGAGAATAACTACACGCATGGCCCCATCGCGACCACGATCTACATCGCGAAAGGTTCGAGCGCCGATTATTACTACTGGAAGTACAACACCCAGGCCCTCGCGGTCGAGCTGACGACCAACAAAGTCCCGCCTTCATCGAAGATCCCGGCCGTCACCGACGAGGCGCGCGAAATGGTCTTTGGTTTCATCGAGCACTTTTACAAGACCGCCCCCGCGAACTCCGTAGCTCCCAACTGAACGGAAAAACCCGATGTCTCGACGACATCGGGCTCCTTAAGGCGATTAACGAAAACGCTGTTTAAGCAGCGTATCGAAGCTGTTAGAGGCGGCGGATCGCGACGATAAAGCCTTTGTAGACGTTATCGGTCGAAGTCGCCGATTGGCGCGCATGCGTTTCGATCGTCAGGCCCGGCACGTAATGAGCCGCGACATCGGCGTTGGTGAAATCGGGCGCGAGCTCGATAGCGTATGAGCTGTCCACGACCGCTGGCGAGTCGAGAGCGACGGGGAAGTTATCGAATTCACCGTAGGGACCTGGTTTTTGCGGAGTGTCCTGGTTGTTGTTATCGCACATCGCGAAGTGCAGGCTGCCCACCGTCGCACCGTCAGCGACACGAACCCAAGGCATAGTCGGGGTCGCAGCGGTCGCATCGATCGCGCAGCGCGAAGCGTCGCGGTCGGTGCCTTTTACGATGGTAAGATCGTTGTCGTCGTCAGGGCTCGTCAGCATCTTCAAGGGCGAACCTTCCGAAGAAGTGATCAGCGTGACCCAGAACGGGATGTTGACGCCTGGCGCTGCGTTGCTGTCCGAGCAATGGCCCGAGGTCGCGTCGTAGGTCGCTCCGGGCGAGCAGACGCGAGCGATCATCTCATAACCATAGATGCGGCCGGGCTTACCGACGAACGCATAAGTCGAATTGCTGAAGATCGTGGAGAAGAAGTACGACTTGTCCATTGGAGCGCCGGGGTTCACGCCCTGATCTTGACGACCGCGGTTGTAATAACGCAACAGGCGATTCATATCGACCGCGAGGGTCAGATCTACCGAATCACCCGCAGCGATCGTAACTGCGCTGCCGAGGTTATACGATATCGAGAGGTCGCCGCTTTGCGGCCAGCTCGAACCCGGCATATCCAACGGGAAGTCCATAGCCTGGGCTTCTTTGTCCTGGAAGTCCGAGTTTTGAGTGCCGGCGATGTAAGGCGACTTATCCGTGCGGGTGCAATAGTTCACGAGAACCGGGTTAGCGCTGCCGCCGTTACCGGGAACGTCAGCGGTGGCGGCCGCGTTACAGTCCTTCACATCGCTGCCGCTGCTCATGCATTTATAAAGCATCTTCACGCAGCCCTTCACCTGGGCTTTGGAAGCATATTTGATCGTGACGTTCTTGAAGGTGCCGGGAGTGACGGAGAAGGCCGCAGAGCCTTGCGCGTTGGCGACCAATGCCGAAAGATCGACAGTGCCGTTCGCGAGTTTGACCGCCGCGCCGTCGTCGTTCTGGAAGATGACGACCGAACTCACCGCTCCGCCGGCATCAGCTCCGGCTTTCTTTAAATCATCGATCTTCGGCTCAAGGCGCGCGACCGTTTGATCTTGGGTTTCGCCGGTGATGCCCATGACGGCTGCGAGCAGAGCTTCAGCGGTATCATAGACTTTGCCGTCGAGGCCGTTGAGCGACGATTGAATGCTGGCCGACAGGTCGCTGAACTGGCTGGCGACGATCGCATCGGTCATAGCCACGGGCGAGCTGTCATCACCGTCGCCGCCGCCACCGTTGTCGCTGGTTTCCTTCGCATTCAGCGTGATGCTCTTGATATAGATCGTCATCTCGTCAGGCGCGCCGGAGCCGATGGAAGTGGATTGAAGAATAGGAGTGCGCGTCGAAGCATCGGTGAGGTGCAGGTCGCCGCCGAGGTATTTGGTTTGATCGAAGAGGCCGGTGAGGCCATAAGTGAGTTTCAAAGTACCGGGAGTCGTGATCGCGGCATTGGCCGCACGCGAGCTCTCGCCGAAGTCGCCTTGAGCCGAGATCGCGCTGAAGTTCAGATTGAGGGTACCGGCGCCCGTAGTGACCGCACCGGTCGATGCATCCGAATGTTTCGAGGACTTCTTATGACAAGCCGTAGGCAAGAATGCTACAGCAGCTGCAAGACTCAAGGCACTGAAGTGTTTCACTCACAAACTCCTTTGCGAAAATGACCAAACCGCATCGATGACGATGAAAGGAAATTCGGTCACGGCCGATGAAGCTTTAGATGAGGAATTGTAACCGCTCTCGGTTAGGGCTTGGGCGTTTGATAAACGCCCTCCTAAAGTGAGGAAATCTCAGAGTCTATACTGGCGAGTCCTTCAGTGGCTTTTTGAGCAAGAAACATGTCGGCTGATCCACGTGAGGCCCGATCCGGATTCATCACGATCGGGGCCGCACCGTTTCCTTTTGATAATTCGAGGAGCCCGACGGCCGGATAAACCTGTCCCGAGGTGTCGATCGCCAGGAAAATATCCGCCGTCTCGAGCGTTCGATAATCTCGGTCATATGCCGTTCATCGAGGCTTTCCTCGAACCATTCCCCTCTTCAGAGCGTCTTCATATATTCGAGCAGGGCCTCGCGCTTCTCGGTCTCATGCTCCAGTCCACATCGCCGAGATAAGCGGCGCTGTCGTGCCCGGTATTGTACTGGCCTATGCGGTCGGCGTTATAGCGTTCGGTGTTCTCCATAGGCGACCGCCATTCGAAGCCGACGTTTGCCGAGTCGAACTTCATGCTGCCGACGATGAACGTATTCGGGCGCGCGTTCGGCACGAGGAGATGATAAAGCGTCGGCACCGATCCGTTGTGAAGGTAAGGCGAACGCGCCCAGATACCGTCGAGCGGAGTCGCGACATAACCCTTCGGCTGATCAAGCGGCCTCAGGATCGGCGTCGTATCCGGAATACAGGCCATGCGATCGTCCGGGCAGCCTTTATGCAGAGCCTCATTGAAGCCGACATAGGTCACGTCCGAAGGCGCACCGATGCGCGCCGGATCGGTTTTGAGTTCCGCTGCGGGATAGACCTTGTTATCGCCGACGTGTCAGCTTGCGCAGCATTGGTCGTAAAGAGCTTTACCGGTCGCAGCCTTCTGCATGTCGACGGCGAAGGGATAGGGCGGAGGCGGAAGATCGCGGATGAAACGCGTCGAGCGCAGGATGTTGTCCTTATCGAGCAGGGCCGTATCGCCGATAACCGCGACTTCCGCGGCGACCACGGGGCTTACGCCGCTCGGCATGTCCGAAGTCCAGTGGCTCACCGTACGGTCCTTCTGCGACCACACGCTCATGATCTTGGTGATCGTGGGATGGCCCGGCATCTTATCGACCTGATCGTCGCTCGCGTAATTCGAGAGCGTGAGGCCGACCGCGTCCGCGCGCCCCGGCGTACGCGAGAAGTAATCGTAGGCGCCCGTGCGGACGTAATCCTGCTGGTTGATGAACTTGTCCTGGCGCTCATGGCCTTCGATCACCGCTTTTTTGATCGCGGCGAGCAGCGAATCGGTGAAGGTCACGTAGAGGGTTCGTTCAGCCGTTTCCGCGAAGAAGCTGCTGCCGCCGTAGAAGTAGCCGACGGGCTTGCTCAGCACCGCTGCGCGGATCGCGCTCGCATTGTAGTTCTTGTGCTTCACGATATCGCCGAAGAGCTTGAAGAGGCCCGTGCTGTCGAAGTGCGAGTTGCCGGCGCCGACGAGTTCTATCGAGCGCCCGTCGGGGCCTTCGACGCGACCGATATGGCAAGCGCCGCAGGTGAGCGTCGCGACTTTGATAGGCGTTTGCACGGGCAGGCTCGCGAACGGCACGGCCTGCGAGCGATAGTTCAATCCCAGCGGGAGTCCGGTCGAAGGGTTGAACGGATCATCGCGGAAGCCGAGGCGCGAGAAGTTCTTGCCCTGGCCGGCGACGAGGTCGGGGAAGAGTTCGGGAGCGAGGCGGAGAAGTATATAAGGGAATCCTGCGTGACCTAAAGAAGCCGAAGCGAACGATTTGTAATCGTCGCCGTTGGTCTTGAGGAAGCCGTTCAGATTCGTCACGCGCGTTTGGTATTCCTTGCACCAGGCATCAGCGGGGTTCGAACAAGCTGCCTGCGTTTGAGGCGAGGCATCGAACTTAGTCGAACTGAATGAGTCATCATGCTTGCAAGAGGGAGAAAAAAGAGACAGGAATAAAACAAACAGCGGACGTACTGCTTTCATACTTTTCCTCAAAAAATAGGTCTTTTTATAGTGTATCAGATCTGAAGAACTTTTCATTTGACCCCTGGGGCGCAAAGGAGTAACCATATATTTGTATGGGTATGGTATATCCATTTTGACAGGAGAAAAGTTCATGGAAGAAATCATCTCGCGACCGACTCGGACGGCTTTCGGGATTCTGATAGATCAAACCCGCGAGTTTGGTGGCTGGTCAATAACGGACTCGATGAGGCGTAGCGGGCTCAGCCTTGCTCTCATCCCTTCGGAACAGGGCTCAGCTCTGGAGGCCAGGTTTCGCGGCATCGATTGGCGAGTGCCGGACAGCGTGAACCGAATTATCCCTTTTGTTGAGGAAGCTTATAGGCGAGCGGCCGCCTTACCGAAGCTCTCTCGTCTCAAGCTTGAAATTCGGCTCAGGCGGGTCATGCAGGAAGATGGACTCTCTTTCGATGAGCACGGGCGCATCGTTCCCTGTCATTAACGGATCAGGCTACCGCGGGCAGCCAACCATAGTGGACGGGTTTTTCGAGCGTGTTGAGGATTTTGTATATTTTATCTTTAGTAGAGCGCTCCGGATGGAGCCAAAGATCGATAACATCATGATGAATAAAGACAGGACATCTGTCACGCCCCATCATTGATATTTCGGGCGGCGGATCTCGGGTGATGATAGCGAAGCTCTCTAGCGTCTCCTTCCCGTCCGTCCATCGATCCCAAAGCACCGGAGCCCACATCTCATCGCGGCCTTCGGGTTGAAAGCTGATGACCTTCTTTTTACCCGTCTCAGGATCTTCCACCCACTCATAGAAGCGTTCGAAGACTATGATCCCGTGCCTCTTCATGAAGATCGGCTTCCAACTGCGCCTTTCCTCAAGGCTGTCGATCCGTGCATTGAAGACGTTGAATTTCGAAGGGATTTCCTCAGCCGCCCAGCTCGGCCTCAGACGGTAGCGCATGGGTTTTATCACTTTCTTGCCCTTCTCGATCACGATCACCGGCGCATAGTAATTGGGATAGATGCGCTGATGCTCGGCGATCGATTTGTAGTGTTTCGGATCGGCTTTGGCTTTGCGTTCATGCTCCGCAAAGGAGTCGCGCATCATATGAGCGCCGAACTCCTTTTCGAGCTGCCGAAGGTCTGGTTTGATCGTGACGCTGTAACACATCGTAATAGTCCTGAATAAGGGTTGGATGCGAACGCCTGAAACAGTATAACGATAGGAGGCCTATCCCGTTTAAAACAAGAGCGTACCTTTGAAGAACCTCCTGAAACTCGCGTTAGCCTTCGCCGTCATGGTTATGGCTGGTACTTGCTTCAAAAGCCTCATGCTTTATATCCAGGACAGGCCGAGTGTGACGCTGTCAGATCCTCTCCTTGCCATTTGGCCCGCATACGACCTCAGCCTACCGATCTTTATCGTGACTTATATGCCCATCCTGGTCGGCATCCCTCTCGCCTTCTACGAACGCCGGAACGTTTTGCGTTTGATCTACTCCTACAGCCTGCTTCAGCTCCTGCGCGGCCTGTGCATCTGGCTCGCGCCTCTCAGCCCTCCCGAAGCCATGGTGCTGCTCACGGACCCCTTCAGCGACAGTCTGGTTTTTGGCCAACGGATCACCAAGGACCTCTTCTTCTCGGGCCATGTCTCGACCCTGGTCCTCTTCTCGCTGGTCTTCCTCAAACCGCGCCTACGGTATCTCTACCGCGGGCTCGCGGCTCTGGATGCGCTTCTCCTCCTCACGCAGCACGTGCATTACACGATCGATATCGTGGTCGCTCCGCTCTTCGCCCTCCTCGCGTTTAAGGCGGTGGGGCATCGACTTCTTCCTCAAACGCTAATACGCTTCGAGTCGGGCCGGCATTCCGCTGCAGAACCTGACAAAGCTCGGCCCCTCGTGGAGCCGGATTACAAGCGCGCGTAGGCCAAGGTCTGCGCGAGCGCCATCCTCAGAGTTACGCCTTTCGATCCAACCTGCCCATACAGATTTATATGCAGACTTCTCCGTCATTTATGACACGAATGGCCTGAAGCATTTTCCCTTGAGCTCGGCTAGGATGAGCCTAGGTTTCGTCGCTCCCAATGTTTCAGCGAGGCTAGTCCTATGACGCTCCAGAAAAATCCGAATCTCCAAGCAACCTACGACGTGGTCCTGATCGGCGCCGGCATCATGAGCGCGACTCTCGGCGCTCTTTTAAAAGAACTCGACCCCACGCTCTCCATAGCGATCTATGAGCGCCTGGACGATATCGCCGAAGAAAGCTCGGCTCCGCTCAACAACGCCGGCACGGGACACTCCGGCTTTTGCGAGCTGAATTACACTCATGTGAAAGACGATGGCTCGGTGGATTCCAGCGCGGCCGTCAAGATCAACGAATGGTTCGAAGTCTCCAAGCAGTTCTGGGCGCACCAGGTCCGCAAGGGCGTAATCAAGGATCCTCGCGCCTTCATCAACAGCGTCCCGCACATGAGCCTCGTGTGGGGCGAGAAAAACGTCGCTTTCCTCAAGAAGCGTTACGCCGACCTGCAGAAGCATACGCTCTTCCAAGGCATGCAGTACTCCGAGGATCCGAAGGTCATCGAAAGCTGGATCCCTCTGGTGATGAAGGACAGGAAGGTCACCGAGAAGGTCGCGGCGACTCGCATGGAGATGGGAACGGACGTGAACTTCGGTGACCTCACGACCCAGCTCATCGCTTCGCTCTCGCAGGCGGACAATGTCGAACTGTTCCTGGACCACGAAGTCAAAGACATCGTCCGTGCGGGAGAAGGCGGCTGGCACGTGACGGTGCACGATCACAAACGCGAGAGCGAGGCTCGGGTCGGAGCGCGCTTCATCTTCATCGGCGCGGGCGGCGGAGCCCTTTATCTCCTGCAGAAATCGGATATCCCCGAGGCCGACGGCTACGGCGGCTTCCCGGTCGGCGGTATGTGGCTCGTCACGTATAACGAAGATCTCGTGAAACGTCACGATGCGAAGGTCTACGGCCTGGCGCCGGTCGGCTCCCCGCCGATGTCCGTACCGCACCTCGATACTCGCGTCATCGACGGCAAGAAGGCTTTGCTTTTCGGACCGTTCGCGACCTTCTCGACCAAGTTCCTGAAGAACGGGTCTTGGTTCGATCTCCCGAAATCCCTCGATCTGAAGAACCTGATGCCGATGATCGACACCGGCCTCAAGAACCTTCCTCTCGTCGAATACCTGATCGGCCAGCTCACTCTCAGCGATGAGCAGCGGCTCGACGCTCTCCGGGAATTCTTCCCGCACGCGACGGCGAAGGATTGGAAGCTCGAGGTCGCGGGACAACGCGTCCAGGTGGTGAAGAAAGACGAGAAAGAGGGCGGGATCCTGCAGTTCGGGACGGAGCTCGTGACATCGCAGGACGGCAAGATCGCAGCGCTCCTGGGAGCTTCGCCCGGCGCGTCCTCAGCCGCCCCCATCATGCTCGACGTCCTGCATAAGTGTTTCGGCGACAGACTGAAGAGCGGCTGGGCGGAGAAACTCAAGCAGATCATCCCATCCTACGGGCAAAAGCTCGATAACAATCCGGAGCTGCAGAACCGCGTCCGCGAATGGAGCAGCGTGCCGCTCAAGATCAAGTACGTGATGGTCGACGGCGAAGGAGGCTCGAAGCTCCTTACGCCGAAGGCTGGAACAGACTGATCGCGACGGCCGCAACGATTAGGACGAAGGCGAAGAGGTCGTAACGCGTCGGTGATTGCTTCAGGTAGAAGTAGCTGAACAGGCCGAACACCGTAAACGTGATGACCTCTTGCATGACTTTCAGCTGGCTTGCCGACAGCGAGTCCGAGCCGATGCGGTTCGCGGGGACCTGCAAGCAGTATTCGAAGAAGGCGATGCCCCACGACGCGAGTATCACGATCATCAGGGGTTTGGATTTGAACTTCAGGTGCCCGTACCAGGCGAAGGTCATGAAGATGTTGCTGGCGAGCAGAAGGCCCGCGGCCTTCCAAGCGTTTCCCGGTGTTCCCGTCATTGAGGTTCTTCCGCCTTATTTAGGGGGCGGATTCAAGGCCTCCGCGCCCGCGTTCAAACGGCGAGCCGAAGGCAGCCATTCCTTAGCCACGAAGCTATCAGGGATTTCCTTGATGGTGAAATCAAAAGAAGCGGCCTCGAGGACGACCGCCTCGCCCGCGCTTCCGTCGGAATGCAGGATAGCGCCGTAAATCTGGAAATTCGAAGTGGGGCGCGCCGAAGCCAGGAAACCGCCGACCGCGCCTTCGTAAGAATAAATCGTAGTAGTCACTTGGTCGCGTTTACCGGGGATAATCTCGGCTATATCCAGCTCACCGCAGCCGCCCGGGTTGCCGAGGCCGCGGCAGTTGCAGAAGTATTGGTTCGAAGGTGCCTCGAAAATGCGACTGTTCAGCATCCACACCGCGGGCACATCGTCCTGATCACCGGCCGCGGGCGCGGCGGTGGGATAGGGCATCTTCACTTTCACGAAAATCATCTTCTCGCCCGATCCGGGCAGGCTCGTGAAGATCTCGCGGCCGTTGCCGAGCAGGGCGGTGGCACTGGGCAAGCCGTTCACGTTCGCATAGGTGCCGTAGTTATCTTCTTTCCAGGTGAGGGTGGAAAGATCGGCCGTGCGAGCCCAGGTCGTGCCTTTCTTCTCGTAGACGGCGAGATCGCTCATATAGAGTGGACCGCGCAAGACGAGCGTCTGGGCTTCGGTGAAAGGGAAGAGCGCGCCGGTCGTCGGCTGGGTTTCGCCCTTCTCGCACACATCCGGGAACTTCGCGGTCTTGATCTTCTGATAACCGCCCGGGGTGAGTCCGAGCGGACGATAGAAGACGGCCTGCGAGGGAGGAACGGCCATCGGCATGACGCCTGTAGAAGTCCCGCCGGACGTATTGCCGGTGTTTGAACCGCCCGTATTGGTCGTAGAACCTGTGCTGGTAGTGCTGCCTGTGTTGGTCGCACCCGTTGCAGTCCCGTCGTTCATCGACGAGCCTGTCATTGAATTTGAAGAACTTGTCGAGGATCCGGCGTCGGTTGAGGAGTTTTGATTCGAGACGCCGGTAGAGTCCTGCGACGCCATCGAACTATCATCGATGGCGCTAGCAGCCCCGTTCGTTCCATTCTGAACGGAGAGGCGCGGCGGACGATTCTTGCAGGCCGACCAGGCGGCAGCAGCAGCTAACAACGCTATCGCGATTCGCATCTTCATCACGGCGCTCGGGTCGATGGACCATGAGGGGATTCTCAGGGTGCTGGCATGAACAACCAGGCCTCGTTCATGCCGGTGTCGTCGTTCCAAATCTGGACGAGCGCACCGTCCTCGACGCTCGCGCCCGCGACGTCGAGATACAGGGAGGCGTCGCGCGTTTGGATAGTGTAGAAGCCATCGCTGCGTTTGGCGATGTTGAATTGCTGGTAGCTCTTCGCGAAGTAATCGTTCTGCTGGATGGCCGCGGCGGATACCGCCTGCTGGTCGCGGATTTCGAGGGTCTTCCCGCTGCCGACGTTGGTGATCCGATAATAACCGTCATCGGTTA
>JASLCY010000284.1 GCA_030151925.1 Oligoflexus sp. | reverse complement strand
GGGAGAGCCTGCTCGATCGCATCAAGGTGAACGGCGACCACCTCCTGCATATCATCGACGATATACTCGACCTCACCAAGTTCGAGGCCGGCGAAGTCGTGCTGGAGCCCGTCGCGTTCTCGCCGCGGGAGCTTCTGCAGAGCGTGATCCAATCCTTCGCGCCGGCGGCCGATCGCAAGGGTCTGCGGGTCCTGTCGGACGTCGACGCCATGATCCCTTTCACGATCTGGTCGGATCCTTCGAGGCTCCGGCAGATCCTCTTCAATCTGATAGGGAATGCGATCAAGTTCACGGAGCGGGGGGAGGTCGGCATCAAACTTTCGCTCGAGGGCGGAAGCCTCCGCTTCGAGATCGAGGATACCGGCGTCGGCCTGAAGCCCGAGCAGGTCTCGAGGCTCTTTCAGCCCTTCGAGCAAGCCGACAGTTCCGTCAATCGCAAGTTCGGCGGGACCGGGCTCGGACTGGTGCTCTCGCGGCATCTGGCGGAAGCGATGGGCGGCGGCCTGCAATTGCTCTACAGCGTGCCCGGCAAAGGCAGCGCCTTCGTGTTTACGATCGCCGCGTCCCTCGAGAGCCCCATTATCGAAAAGGCTTCGCCGCGGCCGGCGAGCAGCGCCAAGCATCTGAAGGAGCTGAAGGTGCTGCTGGCCGAAGACTCGCCCGACGGGGCGGCCATCATCAGCCGTTACCTCACCAAGGCCCAGGCGAAGGTCGCGGTGGCCACCAATGGTTTTGAGGTCCTGGAGCTGGCCCGCGAAGAGGAGTTCGATATCGTGCTCATGGACCTGCAGATGCCGGGCATGGACGGTTACGAGGCCACCCGCAGGCTCAGGTCCGCGGGCTTCGAAAAGCCCATCGTCGCGCTAACCGCGCACGCCCTTCAGGAGGAGCGCGAGCTCTCCGTCGCGGCCGGATGCAACGCCCACCTCATCAAACCCATCGACCGCCACACGCTGCTGCAGGCCATCGCCGGTTTCACGGCTTGATCTCAGCTTAGGATGAATTCAAAGAAACCCAGCGGGGGATCATCGACTTTTATGATGCGATTCCTCAATGCGGACGATTCTTTGCCCAGAGCATAGGAGGCGAAGCACGCATAGAGAAACGACAATGCGAATTTCAGCAAACCATCCTCCTCGAATGGGGAGCCCATTCATATTATGTAATTATGACATATTTATTCCCTGAGCTCTACGATTTTGGCCCCGCCTTTGCATTCCTCCTCAGGGTTAGTCCGAGTCCTCGGCAAAGGAGAGCATCATGACCAAAGGCGAGACCATCATAGTCGGCATTTTCGAAGACCTGCGCGCGGCCCTGCAGGCCGTCGACGAACTCAAGGAAGCGCGGCTCAGCCGCTCGGTGCGCCTGCACGAGAATGAAGGCGACGTCAGCACGGAACGCAGGATCGAGCGGGTCGTGATCGAAGGCTGCCAGGACGAGGCCAAGGCGACGGAAATTCTCAGGGCCTACGGCGCGACGCTCGAGGGCGAGGAGCCGACGAGCGGCCTTCCCAAGGAAGAGCGCGATAAACTGCTGAACAAGGGCGAAGAGCTCCTGAAACACGAGATGGGGCGGATGGCCCAGCAGCTGGACAGAGAAGTGGCGACGAACAAAGTCCCTTTCGAGCATCCGAATCGGGATCTGGGACTTTGATTTTACCTTGTCGAGTTGATTGCTTCGCGGGCTTGGACTTCAAAAGTCCAAGCCTTTTTTGTATAAGGGGTGGACAGATGCCATCGAGGAGTCCTCATGCAGCAGTGTTCGTCTTTGCGAGAAGCCACCGACAAGATCTTCGCCCACATGAAAGCGCGCGGCGCTCACGCGATACGCATGGCGACGCCGCTCGGGCTCGGCAAACCGAACCAGCTCATCAACGCGATCTACGACCGCGTGCAGCATGAGAAAGGCCTGACCCTCGATATCTACACCGCGCTCTCGCTCGATATCCCCGAACCCAAGAGCGACCCCGAGCGGCGTTTCATCACGCCCTTCATCGAGCGGATGTGGGGCCGGGACTATCCGCGCCTCCAGTATCTCCTGGACCTGAAGCAGGGCGACCTGCCGAAGGGCATCAACCTGCACGAGTTCTACGTCTCGGCCGGCGCCTTCAAGAACTCCTCCTACATGCAAAGGCATTACCTCTCGATCAACTACACCTACGTGGCGAGGAACCTCGTCGAACAGAAGGTGAACCTCATCGTCCAGCTCATAGCGCAGCGAGGCTCCGTCTATAGCCTGTCGAGCAATTCCGATCTGACCCTCGACGTGCTCGACCTCGCCAAACGCCGCGGCCAGCCCGTGATGATGGTCGGCGTCGTGCATCCCGATATGCCTTTCCTGGGCGGCGATGCCGAGGTCCCGGCCGAATTCTTCGACTGCATCGTGGCGAGCCCCGAGGTGAGCCACAAGCTCTTCGCCGTGCCCCGTGAAGCGCTGAACGAAGTCGATACCCTGATCGGCCTGCATGCGAGCCGCGTCGTCCAGGATGGGGGAACCTTGCAGATCGGCATCGGCTCGCTGTCCGATTCGATCGTGCAGTCGCTGCTGCTGCGGCAGCAAAACAATGCGAAATACCGCGAACTCGTCGCCGCCTTCAGCCCCGAGCGGGACCTGAACAAACACGAGAAGGAACTCGACCTCGCCCCCTTCACCGAGGGTCTGTACGGCACGAGCGAGATGGTGATGGACGGTTTCATGCATCTGCGGAAAGCCGGCATCCTGCGCCGTACGGTGGTCGATCAGGATCAGCTCGTCTATATCCACGGCGCGTTCCTGCTCGGCTCCCATGATTTCTACCAGTGGCTCCGCGAGTTGAAGGACTTTGATTTTAAAGGCTTTTCAATGACCCGCGTCTCCAAGGTCAACGATCTTTACGACCCTGACGAGAATTCGCTGCGGCGACAGAGGAAGGCGGCTCGATTTTTCAACACCTGTATGCAGGTGACTGCACTGGGATCGGCTGCGTCTGAGACGCTCGAAGATGCGACCGTCATCAGCGGCGTCGGCGG
>JASLCY010000274.1 GCA_030151925.1 Oligoflexus sp. | reverse complement strand
GGGACCCCGGCTTACTTCACGCAGAAGTAGGGATATGATGTGGTCTTGGCCGCAGGGTTCGTATGCCCGTTGTTCGGGTTGAACTTCCACTCATAAGTGGTCATATCCGATATCGTTGTAGCGGTCCCGTAAAAAGAGTTCGGGAAATTCAGAGAAGACGTGTAGGCGCTTATACCGTCGACATAGGCCTGCATGACTTCTTTTTGCGTCGCAAGTCGCCAGCCTGAGCCATAACCGAAGTTCGGGCCGTTGACGACGCAAGCATTGATGAGCGACTCCCATCCCCCTTGCCCCGTATCGAAGCGGGACCACTTCAGCCCGGTATTTTGATCGAGGAAAACGCATTGCTCTCCTGAATCGCAGGCTCCGTTCGAATTGGTGTCGGTGCTCGGATCGCGTATGATGATGCTGCCCGGAGTCGCGACGTACCAGCCCGCGGCGCTTGAGCCCTGGGTTGGATAGACGGTCGAAAGACCGGCAACGATGGTATCGTCCGTGGTATCGTAAACATCGGCATCCGTCGTGCTCGAGCTGCTGCCTGTCCCGCTCGTGCGATTGTAGACGGAGAGCAAGGCACCGTTTTTGGGGAAGGTGATCTTCCCGGCGATACCGCCGAGCGTCAATCCCCTGCGGAATTCCCAGCCCGTGATCCCAGTGGTGGCCATAGCCCTCCAGGACGAGGCGGTCACGCAGCCCGTCTGGGCATCCGCGCTGCAATCGGGATAATAGCTCGGCGACATGCCGAGGATGGTCGTGCGAAGGTTGCTATGAGCGAGGCTCGTCGTACCGGCTCCGGTGTAACGCGTTCCATCGCTGCCGAAGAATTCAAAGGCGGTCGTCGAAGCCATCTGCGCTTCGAAGGTCGAGCCTGTCAGGTCTGCTGTCGCCGTCGCTCCTGTCAGAGGATAAGTACTGCTGGGATAGGCCCCTGTCACTCCCATGAAAGAGACGCCGTTTTTAATATTACCTGCGACGGCGTTCGTCCCGTTCACGGCAGGATGAGTCGAGCTCGTCACGCAGTTCGTGGAATTGTCGGCCGAGCAGCTATCCAAGGTCCCGGTCACGCCCGCGAGCGTAATATCGCTCGTGAAATAACCGGCCTTCGCGCTCAGAGCGGTCTTCGCCGCGGATGGGTAACTGCTGCTCGTTATGCAATTGGTGCCGTTGTCCGCGGCGCAGGCCGAAGGCGGCAGCAGAGCCGTACCAGCGACGCCAGCCAGCGTCTGCCCGGTCCGGATCTTAGCCGCAGCGCCGCTGATGATCGCGGCTGGATAAGCGGCGACGGCCACGCAGCCCGTAGCGCCGTCCGAGGCGCAGTTGGCCAAGGTTCCGGTGACGTTGGCGATGGTGGTGTCACTCATGATCTTGCTGGCTTTGAGGGCCAGAGCCGTTCCATCGACGGCAGGAAAGCCGCTGACGGCCGTACAGCTTGTAGCGCCGTCCGCCGCGCAGTTCGCGGGTTGGATAGCGGCGGTTCCCGTGACCCCACCAAGGACTTGACCGCTCGCGAGTTTTGCGGCCGCGAGATTGACGTTCATCGAATGATAGGTCGCGATCGTCACGCAGTTCGTCTGGGCGTCCGCGGAGCAGTTGGCTAAAGTACCTGTTACGCCGGCAATGGTCTGCGCGCTGCGAACGCTCGTCTTAGCGGTCGTGACGGCCGCAACGCTCGCGGCCGGATAATCGGCGACGGCCACGCAGCCTGTGCCGCTGCTTGCGCAATCCGCTGGACGGCCTTCGCCCGTTCCTGAAATTCCGGCCAGAGTTTGACCGCTCAGAATCTTCGCCGCCGCGCCGCTCGTCGTAGCAGCGGCATAACCCGTTCCTACGAAGCAGTCGAGGCCGCCATCACTCGAGCAATCGGCGAGCGTACCCGCGACACCCGCGAGGCTGAGGCCGGAACGAAGGCTCGCGGCGGTAACGGATGATTTTGCTATGCTGGGGTAGCTGGTCGTGGCCACGCAGGAGCTGAGGCCGTCCGCAGCGCAGTTTGCGGGGCGTATCGGAGCTGAACCGTTGATACCGGCGACCACGCTGCCGGTCAGGATCTTGGCATCCGCTCCGGCTTTTTTCGCTGCTGGATAACCCGCCACGGCCTCGCAGGCCGTCTCGGCATCCGTGCTGCAATTCGCCATCGTACCCGTGATGCCCGCGATTGTAAGGTCATTCTTCATCAGGCCCTTATTCGTATCGAGAAGGGCTGCGTCTATCGTAGGATAATCATTGACGGCCACGCAGTTCGTGCTGCCGTCCAGCGCGCAGTCGGGAGGCCTGACCGCGGCTGTACCGGTGATGCCGCCGAGGGTGAGGCCGGCCGCGATCTTAGGCGGAGAGGTCGCGCCGTCCATCGCAGGGAAAGCGGAAACCGTCGTACAACCCAGCTCTCCGTCCGTCGAGCAATCCGAAGGACGATAGTTCGTAGCGGTTCCGGTGACACCGGCCAGTATCTGTCCCGCGACGATTTTAGGTGCTGCACCCGTGGTGTTGACGGCCGGAAAGCCGTTGGTCGTCACACAACTCAAGGCGCCGTCTGCCGCGCAATCCGAGGGTCGAGGCGCAACGGTTCCCGTAACGCCGGCCAGGCTCGTACCGCTGATGAGTTTGGTTTCGGCTCCCGTGAGCAAGGCCGCCTTGTATAGCGGTCCCACGACGATGCAGTTCGTTCCCCCATCACTCGAACAATCGGACAGGGTTCCCTGAACGCCCGCCAGGGTCAGGCTCGAACCGATACTGGCAACACCGCCGGTCAGAACTGTTTTATCGACGGAAGGATAAGTCGCGACCGTCGTACAATCCATCTCGCCATCGCTCGCGCAGTCAGCGGGTTTCAGAGGAGCGGTACCGGCGATACCGCCAAGGGTCTGGCCTGTAAGGATCTTCGTCGCAGCCGAGGTGCTGTTCATAGCGGGATAAGCCGTGACCGCGACGCAGGATACCGAACCATCCACGGAACAATCCGCTGGACGGGTCGCCACGCTTCCCGAGACGCCGCCGAGAGTTTGGCCCGTAAGGATCTTGGCCGAAGCGCCGGCCTTCTTCAAAGCCGGGTAGGAGGAGTTCGTCACGCAGTCCTGGGCACCATCCGTTCCGCAATCAGCGAGCGTTCCCGAGACGGAGAAGAGGCTATAGCTTGAACGCATGCCGCTGGCTTTCGCGGCCAGACCCAGCTTGTCGAGCGCGGGGAAATTCGTCTGCGCAAGGCAAGAGGTTTGGCCTTCGCTCGAGCAGTTGGCGATCGTACCGGTGAGCCCCGCGATGGTCAGACCGGTGGTCATGAGGCCGAGGTTCGTGCTGACGTTCCCTTTATTGATAGCCGGATAACTGCCCGTGGTTACGCACGAGGTTTGTCCGTCCAGACTGCAATTGCCTGGACGTCCCGCACCCATGCCGCTCACGCCGCCGAGTGTAGCGCCTGCGATGATCTTCGCGGCCGCCGAGGTTTTTTCCATGGCCGCGAATTGCGGACTTTGCACGATACAGCCTGCCTGTCCATCCGTCGAGCAATCCGTAAGCGTTCCTGTGATGCCGGCAACGGCGAGAGCGGGACGGAAACCTGAGGCTTTGGACGAAAGAGCCGCCTTATCCACGGCGGGGAAGTTTGAACTCGTGAGGCAATCGATATCTCCATCGTTCGCGCAAGGCGGAGGAGTGACGAGGATGGAACCGGCGATGCCGGCAAAACTGAGACCGGAACGCAGGTCGGAAGCGCTGAGGCTCGAGATCTGGGCCGCCTTGAATTGGCTGCCATCGACAAAACACGAACTCTGGCCATCACTCGTACAAGGGGGCAGCCCGCCTTCGCCCGTTCCGTTCACGCCGCCGGCGACTTGCCCTGAGA
>JASLCY010000273.1 GCA_030151925.1 Oligoflexus sp. | reverse complement strand
GCGGATCGCGCTCTGCGTATAGGCATGGCCTTGCACGACCGCCTCACGGAGGTCGAGGCCCTGCGCGAGGCCGCAGGCTATCGCGGTGCTCAGCGTGCAGCCGGTGCCGCGATAAAAGCCCGCTTTTCTCGTGGCGCGGAGATAGAAGGGACGGACGCCGTCGTCGAAATAATCGAGCAGAGCTTCGCCTTCGCCATGACCGCCTTTGATCAAAACAGCCTTGGCTCCCATGCGGCGCAAATCGCCCGCGGCCCGCACGATATCATCCTTCGTCCGCAGGGGATAACCGACGAGCTGCTCGGTCTCCGGGCGGTTGGGAGTGATCAGGGTGGCCTTGGGTATAAGATACTCGCGCAGGACCATGGTCGCCTCCCGCGAGACGAACGAGCGCCCCGAGCTGGAAGCGAGCACGGGATCGATGATGAGCGGAACGCCCGGCTGTAGATCGCGGGCCAAACGCGTGATCTGAGTGATGCTTTGGATCAGGCCTAATTTATAGGCGGCCGGCGTCTCGGCTTCGCTGAGCGCCTGCCATTGGTCTTTGAAGAAATCCTCGTCCACCGGCGCGGCCCTGAGGACCCTGTCATCGTTCTGAGCGGTTAGACTCGAGATCAAAGCCCGGAGCGGAACGCCGTAAGCGGCCGCTGCGCGCATGTCGGCTTCGAGCCCCGCGCCTCCGAAAGGATCGTGGCCCGCGATCGACCAAACGCTCGAAGCCCCTTTATTCATAGGACAGACTCGTGATGCCAGAAGGGGAGCCCTACGGTCGGCGAAGAGGCCGACGCGCGACTCGAGGCTTCCATCAGGCCGCTTTCGTAGGCCAGACGCCCGGCGATCACCCCATGTTTGAAAGCGCGAGCCATCTCCACCGGATCCCGGGCGATCGCGATCGCCGTGTTGAGGAGAACGGCGTCATAACCCATTTCCATAGCTGCGGCGGCGTGCGAAGGCGCGCCGATGCCGGCGTCGACGATGAGCGTGAGCTCCGGCAAACGCATGCGCAAAGCGCGCAGCGATTCGATATGGCGAAGACCCTGGCCGCTGCCGATCGGCGCGCCCCAGGGCATGATGATGCGGCAGCCGGCATCACGCAGCTTTTCGGCTACGATGAGATCGTCGGTCGTATACGGGAAGACCTCGAAACCGTCATTCACCAGGATGCGCGCCGCTTCCACGGTCGCGAAAGGATCCGGCTGCAGCGTATCGTCGTTGCCGATCACCTCGAGTTTGATCCAGTTCGTATCGAACAGCTCGCGGGCCATCTGCGCGGTGACCACGGCTTCTTTTACCGAATGGCAGCCGGCGGTGTTCGGCAGTATGCGCGCGCCGCTCTCCCGGAGGTAACTCCAGAAGCGCTCGGAATTATTTTGCTGCGCTGATTCTCGGCGCAAGGAGACTGTTATGACCTGACTGCCCGAGGCCTCGATGGCTTCCTGCATGGTCGCCGGGCTCGGGTAACGCGCGGTGCCGATCAGGAGGCGGCTCTCGAGCTGCGTATCAGCGAGTTTCCACATCGTCAACCTCCGGCCATGGGCGCGAGGATTTCGACGTTATCCCCGACTTTGATCAATTGAGTTCCGTAGTCCCTGCGCAAGACGCATTCCTGGTTCACAGCTATAGCCACGAAATGATCGCGATAACCGAGTTCGGCGAGAAGCTCCTGAACGCTCAGGTTCTCCTTGAAAGTCCCAGGTTTGCCGTTGACCGTGATTTGCATGTTCAGCCTCTTACAAAACTAAAGAGCTGCTCGGCGTATTCCACCGGCGCGTCTTGGAGGAAGTTGCGGAAAGCTCGCGCGAGCACGGGCGCGAGCAGGAAACCGTGACGATAAAGGCCGTTGATCGCGACCAGGCCGGCTTCGAAGGAGATGCGCGGGACGTTGTTCCGGAAAGCCGGGCGGACGCCGTGCAGGATGTCCTTGATGGTCGCCTCGCCGAAGCCCTTATGAACCGAATAAGCCGCGGACAGCAGCTCGAGGCTCGAACGCACGGTCACCGCGGTCTCGCTCGCGGATTCGATATTGGTCGCGCCGACGTAATAATCGTGATCGCCCCGCGGGACGATATAGACCGCATAACGGGGATGCATGAGACGAACGGGCCGCTCGATCGTCACCTCGGGCGCATGCAGCAGGAAGGATTCGCCGCGCACGCCGCGAAGGTCCGAATTATCCTGCATCGCGCCGATGCCGCGGCAATCGATGACGATATCGTAGAGCAGCGAGCCCTTCGCGGTCTCGACCACGTAGGGCCTCAGGTCCTGCACGGTCTCGTCGAAGAGGATGCGGACGCCCTGCGTCTCGAGCTGACGAACCAGCAGCGGCATGAGCTGGCGGTTGTCGAGGTGCCCTTCACGCGGCAGGTAGAGCCCTTGCGCGAAGGTGTCCTTCAACTCGGGTTCGAGCTGCCCGACATCGATCAGGCGGGCCTCGTCTTCCGTCGCGAATTGGAAGATGCGCTTGGTCGCTTGATCGAAGTAGGCCTTGTCCCTCTGATGATAGAGGAACAGGCTGCCGCTGGTCTTAAAGAACAAGGGCTCCCGAAGCTCGCCCGCGATCGTCCGCCACAGCTCTATCGAATCGAGCCCGAGCTTGAAGACCAGCTCATCGGCCGAGCTCAGCTCCGAGAAAGGCGCGAGCATGCCGCCCGCGGCGAAGCTCGTCGATCGGTCGTGCTCGGCCTCCGAGAGCTTCTCATAGACGGTCACGCGCCAGCCAAGGGACAAGAGTTCGCGGGCCGTAAGGAGGCCCATGATCCCGGCTCCGACGATGGCGGCGTGTTTGATCAAAGCGCAGCCTCTTCCTGGCGAAGTTCTTCTTTGTTCATGCTCTGCGTGATGCGCATCGAGCAGAAGGACGGTCCGCACATCGAGCAGAAATGAGCCGACTTGTGCCGGTCCTTCGGCAAGGTCTCGTCGTGGTATTTACGGGCCGTATCGGGATCGAGCGCGAGGTTGAATTGATCCTCCCAGCGGAAGGCGAAACGCGCCCGGGAGAGGGCGTCGTCGCGCAAACGCGCAGCCGGATGGCCCTTGGCGAGGTCAGCCGCGTGCGCCGCGATCTTGTAGGCGATCAGGCCTTGTTTGACGTCTTCGCGGTTCGGCAGGCCCAGGTGCTCTTTCGGAGTCACGTAACAGAGCATCGCGGTCCCGAACCAGCCGATCATCGCCGCGCCTATCGCCGACGTGATGTGGTCGTAACCGGGCGCGAAGTCGGTCGTCAGCGGCCCGAGGGTGTAGAAGGGCGCCTCGTGGCAGTCCTTGAGCTGCTTCGTCATGTTCTCCTGGATCATGTGCATGGGCACGTGGCCCGGGCCTTCGATCATCACCTGGACGTCGTGCTCCCACGCGATCAGGGTGAGCTCGCCGAGCGTCTTGAGCTCCGCGAACTGCGCGGCGTCGTTCGCATCGGCGATCGAGCCGGGACGCAGGCCGTCGCCGAGCGAGAAGGTGATGTCGTAGGCTTTCATGATCGCGCAGATCTCTTCGAAATGCGTGTACAGGAAGTTCTCTTGTTTATGGTACTGGCACCATTGGGCCATGATCGAACCGCCGCGCGAGACGATGCCGGTCACGCGATCCTTCGCCAGTCCCACGTGATCCTTGAGCACGCCGGCATGGATAGTGAAGTAGTCCACGCCCTGCTCGGCTTGTTCGATCAGGGTTTCGCGGAAGACTTCCCAGCTGAAATCCTCGATGCGGCCGCCGACCTTCTCGAACGCCTGGTAGAGCGGGACGGTGCCGATGGGCAGCGGCGAGTTGCGGAGGATCCATTCGCGGGTCGCGTGGATGTTCTTGCCGGTCGAGAGGTCCATCACGGTATCCGCGCCCCAACGCGCCGACCATACGAGCTTCTCGACCTCTTCGTCGATGCTCGAGCTGATCGCCGAGTTCCCGATGTTGGCGTTCACCTTCACGAGGAAGTTGCGGCCGATGATCATCGGCTCGATCTCGGGATGGTTGATGTTCGCCGGGATCACCGCGCGGCCGCGGGCGATCTCGTCACGGACGAATTCGGGCGTGATGTCGTCCGGCATCGCGCGGCCGAAGTTCTCGCCCTTGAGGCGCGCGGCGCGTTCCTGCTCGACCCGGGAGAGGGCCGCCGCACGACGCAGCGCCCGCTCCTGGTTCTCGCGGATCGCGATGTATTCCATCTCGGGCGTGATGATGCCGCGACGGGCGTAATGCATCTGCGAGACGTTGCCGCCGGCTTTCGCGCGGCGGGGCTTATGGGATTCGAAAGGCACCGAGCCGGCCGCGAGCATTTGCTTCGCGTAGCTCTGCGCGTTGTATTCCTCGGAGTCGGCGCGAGCGGCGATCCAGTCCTCGCGCAGGCGCGGAATGCCCCTTTTCACGTCGAGCTGGGCCTCGGGGTCGGTGTAGGGACCCGAGGTGTCATAGACGTGGAGCGAGGCGTGAGTGCCATCGGGGGATTTTTCGTTGAGATTGATTTTTTTCATCGGGACACGAATGTCAGGATAGATCGTGCCGTTGACGTAGACTTTTTCGAAGACTGGTTCTTGGCGCATGAAGACTCCTTTGCGGGCCGGAAAGGCGACACAGAATAGGACAAAGGAGCATCTTTTCGCTCTTCCTACGCTGGTACGACCCAGTTCAGGTTCTAGAGTTGGATGACTGTGCTCCTGGCAGATTCATCCTCTCAGCCCTGGACGGGCACCCCTGGCGAAACAGGAGAGTCTTAACAAATTCGGGGAGAAAAGAAAACGAGGAATCGCCCAAAGGCGACCCTCGATTCGGTAGGATTAAAGGGCGAAATCCGCAGCAAGAAGAACGGTTTCCTCGCCGATCAGCAGAACTTCGGCCCGCAGATCGACGCTGCGGGTGGCGTTGAACGATGCGCCAAGGCGTACGTTCACACGATCATCACGATTGATGTCGATGTTGGCGCCTGGGACGTCAACCGTACCGTGCGAGTAAGCGACGACTTCGAGCCCCCCGTAGAGCGAGAATTCGCGCGCCTGGTGGAGGAAGAGGCCGCCGACCTTAAGCTCCGTCACCGCGAAGTCCGAGCTGAAGCCGTCGCGTTTGAATTTGAAGCTGTCGTGCACGAGCGTGCCGGTCACGAGGATCTTGTTGTTGTCGAACTTGTGAGCTTCGAACTGGCCGTCGACCCACAGGCGAAAACCTTCGCCGTTCTTGAGTTTGAGCGTATCGCCCTCCTCGCCGTCGACCATCAGGCCGAGACCACCGCCGAGAGAAAACTTCGGACTGAGCGCTCCCTTGTAACCGACTTCGAGGATCTGGCCGTCGACGTCGAAGCTGTGGCCGTCGTCGTCCTCATAACCGGTCGATTGGAGAACGAGGCCCGCCGTCAGACGATTCGGCTCGATGGAAGTATCGGCGCGAGCGACGCCGTAGGACCAGAACAGGAGAGACGCAAGGGCCAATTTCCAGACTTTCATGAACATAACCTCGGTGGTGATTCATCAAGCTTTAGATCTACTGACTTTCTCGGTCTTCGGCAAGCGATTACAAGTTGGTGCCGCGCAGCCTGTCCATCACCGAAGTATCCTCGAGCGTGGACATGTCGCCGGTCGACGCGCGGCCGGCCGCGATATCCCGGAGGAGGCGGCGCATGATCTTGCCCGAGCGGGTCTTCGGCAAACTGTCGGTGAATCGCAGATCATCGGGGCGGGCCAGCGCTCCGATCTGCTTCACCACGTGCTGGATGAGCTCCTTCTTCAGCGTTTCATCGCCCTTCCTGTCGCTCGTGAGGGTGACGAAGGCCACGATGCCTTCGCCCTTGATCTCGTCGGGGCGGCCGACGACCGCGGCTTCGGTCACGAGATCGTGGGCGACGAGCGCGCTCTCGATCTCCATCGTGGAGAGTCGGTGGCCGGAGACATTGAGGACATCATCGATGCGCCCCATGATCCAGAAGTTGCCGTGCGCATCCTTCCGGGCGCCGTCGCCGGTGAAATAATAACCCGGGACCTGCGACCAGTATTGCTTGTGGAAACGCTGATCGTCGTTATAGATCGTGCGCGCCATGCTCGGCCAGGGGCGGCGGATGACCAGGAAGCCGCCTTCGTCCTTGCCGACTTCGTGGCCCTGCTCGTCGACGATCGCGGCGTCGATGCCGAAGAACGGTCTGGTCGCCGTGCCCGGCGTCGTGGTCGTGGCTCCGGGCAGCGGGGCGATCATGATCGCCCCGGTCTCGGTCTGCCACCACGTGTCGACGATAGGGCAACGCTTTTTGCCGATCATCTCGTGGTACCAGATCCAGGCCTCGGGATTGATCGGTTCGCCGACGGTGCCGAGGACCTTCAGCGAAGCGAGGGAATAAGGCTTCACGTACTCATCGCCCCAGCGCATGAAGGAACGGATCGCGGTGGGCGCGGTGTAGAATTTCGTGACCTTGTATTTATCGATGAGCTGCCAGAAGCGCGAAGGATCGGGGGCGTTCGGCGCGCCCTCATACATCAGGACCGTCGCGCCGTTGACGAGAGGGCCGTAGATCACATAGGAGTGGCCCGTGATCCAACCGACGTCGGCGGTGCACCAGTAGATGTCGTCGTCCTGGTAATCGAAGGTGTAATCGAAGGTCATCGCCGTGCCGAGCAGGTATCCGGCGGTGGTGTGCAGGATGCCCTTGGGGCTGCCGGTGCTGCCCGAGGTATAGAGCAGGAACAGCGGATGCTCGCTTTCGAATGAGCCGGGGACGCAGGAATCCGCTTGTCCGGTGACGAGCGCATCCCAATCGTGATCGCGGCCTTTGACGGGAGTGAAAGCGGTGCCGACGCGTTTTTTGATCAGGACTTTCTCGATCTTGTCCGTGAGCTTCAGCGCTTCGTCCACGGTGCCCTTGAGATTCAACACCGCGCCGCGGCGATGGGAGCCGTCGGCGGTGATCAGGAGCCTCGAGCCGGAATCGTTGATGCGGCCGGCCAGGGCATCGGCGCTGAAACCGCCGAACACCACGTTGTGCACCGCCCCGATGCGCGCGCAGGCGAGCACGGCGATCGGCAGCTCGGGAATCATCGGCAGGTAGATCGTCACTCGATCGCCGTCCTTCGCGCCGAGCTCCTTGAGGGCGTTCGCCGTCTTGTTCACTTCGGCGAGCAGCTGCGTGTAGGTGTATTGCCTGGTGTCGCCCGGCTCGCCTTCCCAGAGCAGGGCGATCTTATCGCCGCGACCGGCGTCGACGTGTTTATCGAGGCAGTTGACGGAGGCGTTGAGCTTCCCATCGCCGAACCAACGCGCATGCGGAATCTCCCAATCCAGGACTTCCTTGAAGGGCTTGTCCCACTTCAAGTACTTGCGCGCCTGCTCGGTCCAGAACTCGTCCGGGCGATCGTGCGCTTTTTTCCGCAGCGCCTCGTATTCGGCCATCGATTTGACCTTGGCCTTGGATTGGAAAGCGCTGGGCGGCGCGAAAGTCCTCTCCTCATGCAAGACGCTGGTAATATTCTCGTGCTGCTTATCAGCCATGATGGGCACCCCTCGTTTGCTCGGTATCTTGGTATAAATGCTGCCTCGACTATGCTACCAATTGTTCGTCGATTAAAGAAAAATACTGCATGGCTCGGTAGCGAGGGCAGGGAAGAGGAGAAACCCGTGAGTCTGACGATGATCGAAGACATCTTGAACTTTTGGTTTGGACCGCTTGACGCTGCTGGTTTGACTTCAAAAGATAAACAAAAACAATGGTTTACTAAGGATAAGGACTTCGATG
>JASLCY010000262.1 GCA_030151925.1 Oligoflexus sp. | reverse complement strand
GATCGAAGTTCACCCAGGGTTCGACGGTCACCGTCTGGGAGATGTTATCCGATTCATAGGCGATGCGGACGACCTTGCCGATCGGCAGGCCCTTGCTGAAACCGCCGATGATGCCCGAGGTCACCAGCGTATCGCCGATGCGGACCTCGTCGCGGCGGTTGAGCTTCAGGACGCAGTAGTTATCGGAGCCCTTCAGCACGCCGCGGATACGCGTCCTTTGCAGGAGGGTATCGATGTTGAAGTTGGTGTCGATGAGGAGATGCACGTCGGCGAACTTGAGGCCGGCGCGGATCACGCGTCCCACGACGCCTTCGGCCGTCACCACCGGCATGCCGACGTTCACGCCGTCCTGCTTGCCTTTGCTGATGCGGAGCGTGCGGAAGGAGGGATAGGCCTCGGAGCTCACGACTTCCGCGACCACGTGCGTGCCCTGGAAGTGCTGAGCGAATTCGAAGAGACCGCGCAGGCGCGTGATCTCGTTTTGTTTCTCATCGTAGTCGAGCATCTGGCTCTTGAGCACCGAGATCTCTTTTTCCAGGCGCGAGTTGTCGGCGGCAACCTTGGTCAGCGCGATGTAATGGTTCCACACGCCCGAGATCGCGCGCGTGCCGTGGTCCCAGACGTATTCGAAGGGATAGAGCACTTCCTGCAAGGCCAGCAGGCCGTGGGACGAAGTCACCCAGGGGCGCAGGCTCGAGGATAAAAAGACGAAAGGAGAGAGCAGGGATGCGACGAGGATCACTCTCCAAAAAATCTTTACCTTGCTACGAGCCATTCCGTGTTCGCCTTATGAGCAGATAGTCTCTTTCTGGGGGGATAAACCCCGGGCCCCGTCAGGAGACCCGGATTTTTCTTATCAGCATAACATGGAAAAGGCTGAGCACGGCATAGGAGAGTGAGGAGCGGGGAAATCAGCGAATAGCCACGTTGCTGAGGATATCGATCTGGTCGAGGGCCTTGCCTGAACCGAGGACGACCGCGGTCAGCGGGTCTTCCGCGATCATGATGGGCAGACCTGTCTCTTCGCGCAGAAGGATATCGAGGTTGCGGATCAGGGCGCCGCCGCCGGCGAGGACGATACCCTTGTCGACGATGTCCGCCGCGAGTTCGGGCGGCGTCTTCTCGAGGGCGATACGCACGGTTTCCACAATGGTATTGATCGGTTCGGCGATCGCTTCGCGGATCTCCTCCGAGGCGATCTCGATCGTCTTGGGAATACCGGCCACGAGGTCGCGGCCCTTGACGTGCATCGTCTGGATCTCGTCGTCGGGATAAGCCGTACCGATGGCGATCTTGATCTGCTCGGCGGTGCGTTCACCGATGAGCAGGTTGTATTTGCGTTTGAGGTAGTTGACGATAGCCTCGTCCATCTTGTCGCCGCCGACGCGAACCGACTTCGAATAAACGATGCCCGCGAGAGAGATAACCGCAACTTCGGTCGTACCGCCGCCGATATCGACGATCATGTTGCCGCTTGGTTCCGAGATCGGGAGACCTGCGCCAATCGCCGCAGCCATCGGCTCTTCGATCAGGTGGACTTCGCGAGCCCCCGCAGATTCAGCTGATTCTTTAACGGCGCGCTTCTCAACTTCCGTGATGCCATAAGGAACACAGATGATGATACGCGGCTTAACCATGGTGCGGCGGTTGTGAGCGCGTTCGATGAAGTAACGAAGCATCGCTTCGGTGATCTCAAAGTCAGCAATTACGCCGTCTTTCATGGGGCGAACCGCAACGATCGATCCGGGCGTACGACCGAGCATGTCTTTGGCTTCTTTACCGACGGCGAGGATTTTTTTGCCGCCGCGTGCGTCGCGTTGTACGGCTACGACGGATGGCTCGTTGGTGACGATGCCTTTACCTTTGACGTAAACAAGAGTGTTTGCTGTTCCCAGGTCAATTGCTAGGTCATTTGAGAACATACCTGCGAGCCAGTCGAATATCATCTCGATCTCCTGTTACCTTCAATGAGGATTCCGTTAGCAGTTTAACATTAAACCACGAACGGGGCCCCGGGCCAAACAAAGAGTTGCCTCACGTTTAAAAATTTCAGATAGACGCCTCCCAAATCCTGTATTCGCCCCTTAACCTCTCCGCGCAAAATGTGATAATAGAACTGGTTTAGCTTGTTTTTACGTCATAAAATACGCCAATAAGATAGAATCAGCGCCAGCGGCTGCAGCAAAACGCTCTAGATGAAGGGGTTAATGGATGCTTAAGTGGAGAAAAACCGCGGATCTCGATGCCACCACAGTCACCAAACACTGGGCTACCTACGGTATCCTCGGGACGGTGATCATTACCATGGCCTTTTTCGGCGTGTGTAGTCCCCGCAACAATATGGGCGGTCTGGTGTTGCCGACTGGCACGGCCGCTAAGGTAGCGGGTGAGAAAATCAGCTCCACCGACTTCCGCCGCGCTTACGTGAACTACAGCAACCAGCTCCAACAACAATATAAAGACAAGTTCGATCCCGTCGCCCTGAACGTTGCGCCACAAGTCCTTAACGGCCTGATCGAACGCGAGGCCGTCTATCAGGAAGCGACCAAAAACGGCGTCAGCGCGAGCGAAGAGGAAGTGGTCCACGTGATCACCGACGGCAAGTATTTCCACGGCGAGAACGGTAAGTTCGACCCGACCCTCTTCCAAAGGTACCTGCAATCACAGGGACATTCGGAGAAGTCCTTCACCGACGAACTTCGCCACAACATCGTTCAGACCAAGTTCAGGAACCTCGTGACCTCGACCTACCGCACCTCGAGCAAGGTCGCCGAACTCAACTACCTCCTCGATGAATCGAAGGCCGACGTCGAGTACCTCCGCCTCGATCCGAATACGATCCCCGTGACCGTGCCCGCCGCCGACGTCGATAAATACCTCGCCGGCGCGGATGCGAAAAAGGTCAAGGATTACTACGATCAGAACAAAGCCGAGTTCAACCAGGACGCCAAGGTCAAGGCCCGCCACATCCTGATCTCGTTCAAGGGCGCGCGCAACGCGACCGGTGCCGCGGCCAACCGTTCGAAGGACGAAGCCAAGGCGATCGCGACCAAGCTCCTCGCCGAAGTGAAGAAACCGGGCGCGGATTTCGCGGCGATCGCCAGCAAGAACACCGACGAGCCGAGCGGCAAAGCCAAGGGCGGCGACCTCGGTTACTTCAAAAAAGATCAGATGGTCAAGGAATTCGCCGATGTCGCTTTCAGCATGAAACCCGGCCAGGTCAGTGAGCCCGTCGAGTCAGCTTTCGGCTTCCACATCATCAAGGTGGAAGACGTTCAAGCGGCTAAATCCGTATCGTTCGACGAAGCCAAACGCGGCATAGCCGAGAAGCTGATCGCGAAGGACCGCCGTCCGCAGATCATCGCTGAGAAGACCAAGACCCTGCTGGACGGCCTCAAGGCCGGTAAAGACGAATCGAGCAGCCTCGGCCTGAGCTGGAAGGATACCGGTCCCTTCGCGGTAGGCGCGCGTTTCGTGCCCGGCCTCGGCGCGGATAAGAAAGTCATGGGCGCGATCGCCAGCCTCAAGAAGCCCGGAGAGGTTTATCCGGAAGCCCTCGACGTCACCGGCGCGAAAATCATCCTGCGCCTCAAGTCCCGCCAGGACGCGGACCTCAGCAAACTCACCGACGATAAACGCAAGGAGCTCGTCGAATCCAGCAAGTACATGGAAGGCTATACGCTGTTCGGCGCGCTCGCGAAGGATATCAACGATCGCTACGAGAAATCGGGCAAGATCTACCGGAACCCCGAGTTCCTGAGCTACGACACCACGGTGCACGGCAACAAGGGTGCGGGCGGCTCCGCGCCCGCCTCGGAAGAAGATTAATCCATGACGGCAGCGCTTATCGTCCGCAAACCGACCAACCTCGAGCAGCACCAGGCGCTCGAGGCGAAGCATATGGTTTCAACGGTGGACGATCACTACCGTCATTTCCTCGAAAAAGCCCACGCCGAGCATATGCATAGCCTCGAGGTCCTGCGCACGACCCTCAGGACCCACGGCATCGAGTTCAAGGAAGTGAAGGCGGGCGAGAAGAAGCCCGAGCAGGACTTCGATTGCGTGATCGCGCTCGGCGGCGACGGTACGCTGATCACTTCCAGCTATTACATCACCGATCAGACCCCGCTCATCGGCATCCGCTCGTCCAGCGCGAGCGTCGGTTTCCTGTGCGCGGGCGATCATGAGCATATCCCCGGCATCGTCGAGGCCTTTCAATCCAACCAGCTGCGCTACACCGAACGCCATCGCCTGAAGGCGCACGTGCACAGGCGCAACGGGACCGTGGACAGCTCGACCATCGCCGCGCTCAACGACTTCCTCTTCGCCGCCGAGAGCCCGGCCGCGACCACCCGTTACCAGATCGGTTTCATGGATCGCGTCGAGTCCCATAAATCGAGCGGCGTATGGATCGCGACGGCGACGGGCAGCACGGCCGCTATCGGCGCCGCCGGCGGTACCTTCATGGGCGGCGCGGACCGCCATTTCCAGTTCCTCGTCCGTGAGCTCTATCAAAAGAGCGAAGAAGGCCTGCTCCTCAGCCAAGGTTTCTGCGATCCTTCGACCGACAGCTTCTGGATCGAATCCCAGTGCCCCTCGGCGATCCTCGCCCTGGACGGGGAGAAGCTCGTGATGAAGGTCGGATTCGGCGAGAAGATCCGTTTCTCCCTGGCTTCCCCCATCCGGGTCGCTAATCCTTTCTAAAAAAACAGCTTCTAAGGCCTCGATATCTCAGGCGCTCCGCGGCTCTGACGAGGCCGCCGATCGCTTTTACCTCACGTAAGTATTCAAGCCCTAACACCTTATAAATATAGCTAAAGTTGCGCCTCATAGTGCCGATACCAAAGGCAGAGGTAGGCATGCTGACGATCCCGCTAGGATTAGGAACGAAGTGGCCGCGACGTCCCTGGGTGACGCTCGCGATCACAGCGGTCCTTATTCTGGTCTTCCTCTTCGACAAGGGCGAGCAGCGTTACATCGATGGTTACATGCGCGACGTGAGCGCGCCGCAGTATCGCCTCGAAAAACAAAGCCTCTTCGCCCAATACTGCGAGAAACAAACGAAGTTCCGCAACGCCTGCTCGATAGCCTCGCCGGCCGTCGCGCTCGATTATATTTATCTGCGTAAAGCGACCGAAGGCCCCAAGGCGAAAAAGCTC
>JASLCY010000260.1 GCA_030151925.1 Oligoflexus sp. | reverse complement strand
AGTGAGTGGATGCTTATCATCGGCGGCCTTACAGAGGGCTATAGGTCCAGGGCGATGTTTGCAGTATGAGCAAATTACCCATAGCTATGAAAATCTTTCACGCCACTTGTCTACTGAATTATCGAGTACCAAGACGATTTTTGAGCAGAAGTTTGTTGAGCTATGCAGAATTTATACGGGTTTGAAGCCGAAGACTTCTTATTGGATTGGGCCTTATTGCATAGATGTTTTCTTTCCCCAGTTCGGTTCACGTCTAAGGGGAAGGAATAATTCAGGGGTGAAGTGGAGAGGGATCGCTTTTGAGATAGATGGTCACATTCATAATCGCGAATTGAAGATGAAAAAGGATACTCAGAAAGCCAAGGCCTTACGGGAGCTAGGAATCTGCGTCCATTCGGTAGATAACGAGCGAGTTGATGCAAAGTATATTCACGACACATTCTTTAAGTTGGGGATGGTTAGGGATCTTGATAGTCGCGGGATGAAACGCCTGTTGGGACGCTTGCAGATGCTTACCGTCTTCGCTTGGTCTCCTTACGGGTTGATAGATGGTTCTTTTGGGGTGCCTGAAGGAACTACTCAAATGATGCTTTCTACTAAGAGTTTTAAATCCGTCACAAAGGATCAGATGAATTCAGATTATGCCATGTCAGAAAATAAAGAATCCGTCGGAGGACCTATGCTGGATGTCAAAGACTTTGAGGAGGAGGGCGATCTATGGCAATAGAGGGCACCTGGGAGATCTTTGACAAAGAAATAGACGGGCTTCTTACGACTGTCGAACTGGCTAAGCTTCTCAATATTTCGCCTAGAACTGTTCGCAAATGGCGATATGAGCGAAATCTACCTGCCATCAAGGTTGGGAAAAGGTTAGTGCGGTATCGTAAGAAAGACATCTTAGAGTGGCTCAAAACCATGGAGAAACGGTTTGAGCATACATAAGACAGGTAGCAATACCTACGAGGTTCGCTGGCGAGAAAAAGGTCGTCAGCGGGCTAAGACATTCAAACGTAAGGTTGACGCGGAAAGGCATCAGGCCACTGTACGCCTCAAGGATGTCAGCGGGAACAGTGAGACAGCAAGTAAGACGAATCGTATTGCTTGCCTCACATTCTCTCAATTGAGCGAGATTTGGCTGAGGGATCACGCGGAAGTTCACAAGACGGCAAGCAGTATTATCCGAGATAGACAAGTTTTAAGAACTTATCTTTTGCCTCATATAGGGGCTGCCAAACTACCGGATATATGCCGCCGCGATATCATCGAGCTTCAAGGGAAGCTTCATCGCTCAGGTAAAATCGGTCCCAAGACGATCAATAACGTTCTCGGACTTTGTCATAAGATCTTCGATGACGGTATTTGCTGGGATTACTGCAAGTCTAACCCTGTGCGTGGGGTGAAGCGCATCAAATGCCAAGATGGTGAGCATCGTTTCTGGACATTTCATGAAAGAGATCGATTCCTCACTTTTACGAAAAGCCGCCATCCAGATCTTCACGATCTCGTCGCCTTTGCTGTCCATACAGGACTCAGGCGAGGAGAGGTCGAAGGTCTTCTCAGGGACTGCGTGGATTTTGAAAGGAAAGAGATCATCGTAAAGCGGAACTACTGCCACAAGACGAACCAGCTCAATGACTACACCAAAGGGAAAAGGATGCGGCGTGTGCCGATGAATAGCGCGGTGTTCGACATTCTGAAATCTTCGATGCTCAAAAGACCAAATCAAAGGATCTTCGAGTTCGACTTTCAGCATATCGTTCCGCGATATCTGAAACCTCTCGCAAGAGAGGAGGGCGTATCCGTGATCACCTTCCACGATCTCCGGCACACTTTTGCCTCGCACCTCGCGATGTCTAACAAAAGCGTCCTAGAAATCCAAAAGGTGCTCGGACACTCTGATATCAAGACCACGATGCGTTACATGCACCTAGCTCCCGATCACCTGCAAGGTCTAACCGATGTTCTGATGAGACCTGGTAGTCGAAACAAGGCACCTTCTCACGCAGAGGTGATACCCCTAGCAGCTATCGGAAACAGCTAAGTGCGGTCCACGGCAAAAAGTAAGTGTTCGTGAAATGTTCGGACACACCAAACCATCCCCGAGAGGGGATGGCTTAATGCTCGATTTTAACTTTGGAATTTCATCAGAAAAGTAAGTGGAGGTGGCGGGAATCGAACCCGCGTCCGAACCTGGGCAGACAAAGGCTACTACACGCTTAGTACCCACGTAATCCTCTTACTCCTGGCCCGTTGAGCCATCGACCAGAAGTCGCAACCTGATTGAGTGTCCCTCGAAGTCCCCAGGTGGAGAACTCCTTCGGTAAGCTAGAAAGCTTTACGCCTCACACACGGCCCTAGCAACAGTGTGATCGACGGCTGCTTTTAATTAAGCAGCGAGAGCGAGTTGATCGTTGCCGATTAACTGTTATCACGCGTTTATAACCGGGTCACGTGACCACCCCGGACGTGCTCCTTAAAATCGACTTCCAAACCCGTCGAAACCAGTACACCCCCATTGAGGACCCGACTTTCCGAAGGAAATTAACCCTGGAGAAAGCCAGTCTTATGTTATGATACGGAAAGCTCTCCAATGCAAGAGTCCAAATGGCGACCTAGGAGGACAAGGACTTGAGCGAGGCGGAATCGAACCCATTTTCCAGCAAAACGGCCCAAAACCGGGCGGACGAAGTCTCTGCGCCTACCGAAACCTTCGTCCCATCTCCGATTTCGCATTTCGACGACGAGGAAGACGCCGCCGAACAGCATCACACGTTCACATGTCCGGTCGACCATACGGGTTCGAACGTCTACGTTCAGGGCTGGGCGGGCCTCCACAGCGAATATCCACCCGTCATTTTGGTTCATGATCTGGGTGAAAACTCTGATCTCTATGCACCCGCTGCCAAGGCTCTGGCCGCTCAAGGCTTCCAGGCCTACTGCTATGACATGCGGGGCCACGGCCGCTCGAGCCCGATCGAAAACAAGAACCTCGGCTTCTCGGACCTCATCCAGGACCTCCTGCAGGTCGTGGCCTGGATCCGCTACAAGTCAGGGCGAAAGAAACCGCTCCTCATCGCCCAAGGCATGGGCGCGCTCGTCGTCCTGCATTTCCAAAAGCATTTCCCTCAGTATAGCCAGCGCAGCATCCTCCTCGCCCCGACCTTCGAGGAGCAGTCGGCCTTGCCCTTCTTCAGCCGCCTGTTTCTGAAATCCATGGCGCAGATGTTCCCCTGGATGAATCTGCCCTCGACGCTGCTGCCCTATTTTTTGCCCATGAACGAGGAAGCGAGCCAGAAGGCCTCGAGCCTCGAGCTCAACGCCCGTTTCGCCTATGATTTGCGGGAAACGGTCCGCGCCGCGCCCGACATCTTCCTCGACGTCGCTTCGCATAACCTGATCGGCTCGCCGATCGATGACGTCGTCTACAGCCGCGAGCATCTCAAGAAGCTGGTCGCGCGGCACCCGTTCCGCGACCTGATCACGTACAAGGAGATTCCGGGCATCGGCGCCAGCGCGCTCTGCGGCACCCCCGAAGAGACGCAAAGGGTCCTCGACATCATTATCCCTTGGATGCTCGCATCCTATCCGAGTTCGTCGTCATTCCTTTGACCTCAGTCTAGCGAGAAGCTTATGGAAGAGTTGTCTCACTTCACGCGTTATCTCCTCGCCATCAACCAGTGGCGCCGCAACTTGAACCGAGGCTTGCACATCGCCTCGGTCTTTCGCAGCCTCCTCCTCGCGACCAGCCTCTTCCTCCTCTGGGCCTGGCTCAGACCCGAGGCCTGGGGCCAGCAGGTCGCGCTCTTCGTCCTGAGCCTGATCGTCTTCCTCTTCCTCAGCTGGACCCGCGGGCTCAAGGAGAACTCCGCCAGCGAATGGCTCATCTCCCTCGAAATGCGCCACCCCACGACCAACCCTTCAGCCTTGACGATCGCGAATGATCAAAACCTCCACGGCGTGTGGGTGCAGAATATCGAAGCCGACGTCGCCGCTCAGAAAGCCGAGGGGCATCGTATCCTCGGCGCGAAACTCGGTTCTCTCCTCATCCCCGCCATCGCTCTGCTCTTCTTCTATATGGTCGCCGGCGACGCCTGGAAACACGCGTTCTACGCAGTGGAACGCGCCGCCCTTACCCTCAGCTACGGCGCGAAGCTCAAGGTCATCGACGGCAACCCGACCAGCGAGAAGAAGCAGGTCGACCTCAAACTCACGGGCCATCCGGAAATCGTCGTTCTCGAGCAGAACCTGATCGAAGTCGACGTCCGCGCGGCGCCCGACGCTTCTCCGCTCCTGCAGCTCAAGGACAAGGACGGCAAGATCCTCCAAACCTTCAAGCTCCTCCGCAGCGGCGTCGCCCGTTCGGATGATGCCGCGGGCGATTTCTCGCTGCGGTTCGCGCAGACCGAAGACGCCGAGCTCTATCTCAGCACGGTCTCGACCAACAAGGCCGTCGCGACGATCAAAGTGAAGAAGCTCCCCGTTCCGCAGGTCTCCCTTTCGTCGATCGCAAGGCCCGGCGAATCCTGGGCGGATGACAAGCCCCTGCCGCTCGTGATCGACGTCAAAGCCGACAACCCGCTCCAGTCCGTGCAGTTGCGCATCAAATCCGGTGAGAAAGAGAATCGCGAACTTGTCAGCGAAGTCATGGCGAAAGATAAAAAGACCCTGAATACCCGCTATAACCTCTCGCTCGAGAATTATCTCGAGCAGGATGTGCAGGAACTCGAAATCGTCGCCGAGGCGATCGACCGGGCGGTTCCGACTCCTCTGGTCGGCCACAGCAAGCCGCTCGTTATCCAAGTCGCCAGCGCCTACGGTCGTTATAAGATGTCGCTCGAGACCTTGAAGCAAATCAAAAGCAAGCTCGATACATCGCTTCAATCAGGGCAGAACGTCAACGGCAAGGAACTGCGCGAGCTGGCGGAAAAGGTTCAGACCCAGGCCGACGAATCACCTTTCTACGACGGCCTCGATCGCCAGCAGCTTGGTCAGTTGAGCCAGAAGTTCGAGCAGCTCGAACAATCTCCCAACATGCAGCTCGCCATGCGCGCCAGCGATGACCTGAACCGTTTCCTCTTCGAACACGAAACGCTCGACGACAGGGAGCGCGACCGCGACTTCTTCATCGCGGCCCGCACGATGTCGCGTGTGCTCGAGCAAGATAAAAAAGACCGGAAACTCGATCTCGGTGAAGTCAGCCAAAAGCTTGAGAAATTCGTTGCCGAACGCGCTGAGCGCTGGCAGAAACGCGTGGATCGCCTCAAAGACGAAGAGAAGCCGGCCAGCTGGAAAACGATCCGCGAGAAACCTCTCGAGAAGGATCTGGCCGCGATCAAACCACTCGACGACAAGGGCGATAGCCGCGGTGCGGTCCAGACCCTCTCGCGGACCGTCGATCGTTATAAACAATGGATCGAGGAGCTCGAGGCCAAGGAAGACGCCGCTCGCAAAAAGCAGGAGGAATCGAGGCAGCAAGGCCTGGCCGATGCCCGGAACGTCATGCGGGAAATGCAAAGGCGCCAGGGCACGATCTCGACGAAACTCGACAAAGCCGACGAACGTTCGAAAGAGGAATTGGAGAAGAGCTGGGCTTCCGTCCGCATGGACCAGAACTCCAATATCAAGGCCTCGAAAGAGCTCGAGGCCCAGCTCCGCTCCCTCTCGCCCGAGGCCGGCGAGCGCATCAAAGCCGCGTCCGAAGCCATGGAGGCCACGGTCGCAGCCGGTAATGCAGGCCAATACCCTCAGGCGGAATCGAGCTCCGATATCGCCGGCCGCCTCCTCCAACAAGCGGACAATGCGGCCCGGCAATCCCAGCAGCAGAATCAGCAGCGCGGCCGTCGCCGCCGCGTGAGCAGCGATCAGTATTACGGCAACCAGGTCACCGGCGGCGATGTCGACCTTCGCCGCAACTATCAAGTGAATCGTCGTTATCGTGAGGATGTCCTGAACGATATTCGCGATGTAAAACGCAAAGAATCCTCGGATGAGACGGACACTTTGCTGGAAGACTATCTTCGTAGGGTAATTCGCTAATGAGCCTTCGCCA
>JASLCY010000246.1 GCA_030151925.1 Oligoflexus sp. | reverse complement strand
GGTGGCCCAGCTGGTGACGAACCCGGATTTCCGCCTCGATTACGGCAGCATCATCTGCCTGCACCTGATCAATCCGAGCTGGGATATCCCCGTGGTCCTGATCTCTTCGAACCAGGCCTCGTTCTATTACTCCAACGAGATAGGCGCGCAGGTCGCCCGCGATCTCGGGCAGGCCACGAAACGCGCGATCGAAGCCTCGGGCAAACGCGCCGTGCTCCTCGCGTCCTGCTCGCTCTCGCACCGGCACTTCGTGCACGAGCCGGATATCCCGGAGGACATGAGTTATGAGCGCATCCACCACCACGGCCAATACCTGTGGGACATGAAGGTGCTCGATATGATGAAGAAGGGGCAGAGCCGCGAATTGATCGACATCATGCCGGAATTCATCGAGATGGCGAGCGCGGAGACGAAGGTCGGTTCCCTGAACTGGCTGCTCGAGGCGATGGACGTTCCCGATTATCCGGGCATCGTGCACGGCTACGGGACGGTGATCGGCACCGGCAACGCCGTGGTCGAATGGAATCCGAGCCTGATGAAGGGAGCCCGCTAATGTCTGAGTCTATCATCAGCAAAGCCTATATCGTCAGCGGCATGCCGCATATCCTGCTCGCGTCCGAGCAATCGCCGGGCTGGGGACGTTTGCGTGCGGCCTTCGAAGAGCTGCGGGCCGACATCGAGAAGCAGGAGGCCGACGTCATCCTCTATTTCTCGACCCAATGGCTCTCCATCCTCGGTTACACGTTCCAGGCCGATCCTTCTCCGGAATGGCTTCACGTCGACCAGGAGTGGCACCAGCTCGGCTCGATTCCCTACAAATTCCGCATGGATACGGAGTTCGCCGGAACCTACGCCGAAGAGGTGGCGAAGATGGGATACAAGACCCGTTTGATCAACTATCGCGGTTTTCCGATCGATACCGGGACGATCGTCGCGCAGAAGCTTTTGAATCCGGACAACCGCCTGCCGGCCGCGATCGTCTCCTGCAATATGTACAGCGAGAAGGAGGAGACGACCCGCATCGGCCAGGCCGCGGGCCGCGCTCTGGCCAAATCCGGGAAAAAAGCCGTGGTCGTCCTGATCTCGAGCCTCTCGCATCGTTTCCACGTCGCGCCTATCGCTCCTCAGGACGATAAGATCTCGTCGAAGAAAGACGACGAATGGAACCGCAAGATCCTCGACATGCTTTCGGCCGGCAACGTCGAGGACGTCGCGCAGACGGTTCGGGAGTTCGCGCGCCAGGCCAATGGCGATCAGAAATTCAAGGGCATGTGGTGGCTCAACGGCCTGCTCGGGCAGAGCAATCACTTCGAAGGCCACGTCTACGGTTACGAGGCGGTTTGGGGCACCGGCGCCACGGTCGTCGGGCTGAGACCGACGGAACCGATCCTCGCTCAGGAATCCAACCTCGCGTCGGAGGAAGGCAGCCAGGCCGAGCTCGTTGAAGAACTCACGAACTTCGATTACATGGCGACCACGACGCGCGGCAAGGACTTCCACGTTTCCATGCCGGAACCGCCGCCGCCGCGGCCGCAGACTTATCATGCGCCCGCGCCTCATCCGACAGACACGAACGCCAGACCCGATTACGAGATCGTCAGCCGCGGCAGCGCGGAGCCGGTCGGAACCTATCCGCACGCTCGCCGTTACGGAGATCTCCTCTTCCTCTCGGGCATCGGTCCTCGTCAGGTCGGAAGCAAGGAGATCCCGGGCGTCACCTTCGATGCGAAGCGCAACGTGGTCGCCTACGATATCAAGGTGCAGACCAGGGCCGTGATCGACAGCGTGAAACGCATCCTCGAGGACGCCGGCTCCTCGCTGGAGAAGGTGATCGACGTCCAGGCCTTCCTCACGAATATGAAGGACGACTTCCCGGGTTATAACGAGGTCTATAACGAGGCCTTCAAGGGCATCAGGCCGACGCGCACGACGGTGGAGGTCGGCGCGCTGCCGACCCCGATCGCCGTCGAGTTCAAAGTGATCGCGAGACCTTAAGGGGATGCCTCATGAAGTACTATGATATCTCGCCTCTGATCGAGGGCAAGACGCCGGTTTTTCCCGGCGATAAGGAATTCGAGCGCGTCGTGAGCATGGACTTCGCCAAGGGCGACCACCTCGGGCTCTCCTCGATCAGCACGACCGTGCATATCGGAGCGCATACGGATGCGCCGAACCACTATCATAAGGACGGCGAGGCCATCCATCAGCGCGACCTCTCGTATTACATGGGGCCTTGCCAGGTCGTCGACGTGCGTTCGGTCGGAGCGCGGCGCATCACGCCCGAGGATATCAAAGGCGTGACGATCCAGGCGCCGCGGGTGCTGTTCAAGAGCCACTCGTTCGTGCACGATAAGCCGTTCCAAACCGCCTTCACTTCGCTGTCGTCCGAACTTATCGATGCGCTGGCGAAGGACGGCGTAAGGCTGGTCGGCATCGATACGCCTTCGGTCGATCCCTCGGATTCGAAGGACCTGCCGTCGCACGCCGCGCTCTATCGCAACGACCTCGCCGTGCTCGAAGGCATCGATCTGAACGAGGTGCCGGCAGGGCTCTACACGTTGCTGGCCCTGCCCCTGAAACTGCGCGACGCCGATGCTTCGCCCGTCCGCGCGGTCCTGCTCCCCAGAGGCAGCGCGCTCTGATCAGCGGCGGGAAACCTTGAGCCCCAGAGGGAAATGCACCGTGCGTTTGTCTTTGGGATCGCCCCACGCCTGGGCGAAGAGGGGCCGCATCTGTTCGATAGGGTCGAAGCCCTTGGTTTTCTGGAACTTCTTCACGCCCGACCAGGTCTTGAGATAACCGAGGTAGTCCTCGAGGCCCCAGTGGGTTTCCATGCGGAAATCAGGGGCCGGGAGACGGGTGAACGGCAGCTCCACGCTCCGGTAGTGCTCGTCGACGAGCGCCCGCTCCGGATCCCAGTAGGATTGCAGTTCGCCGTTATAGAAGTCGCGCAGGATGCGGTCGACCGGGGCCGTGACGTAATTCAGGCTGTAGCACCAGATCGCGAGTATGCCGCCCGGCTTCAACACCCGCTCCGCTTCCTTGAAAAAGGCTTGTTGATCGAACCAGTGGAAGGCTTGCGCGACGGTGATGAGGTCCACGCTTTGATCCGGCAGGCCCGACTTCTCCGCCGTCGCCACGGAATAGCGGATGCGTTCGTCGCGCGGCGCCTCGGCGATCTGCTGCTCGCTCAGGTCGGTCGCGGCGATGCGCTTGAAGTAGGGGACTAGAGCGAGCGCGGCCTGCCCGTTGCCGGTCGCGCAGTCCCAGGCCTGCTCATGCTGCGGCGCGATATCGGACAGCCAGGAGAAGAGCGAACCGGGATAGGTCGGACGATAGCGGCTATAATCGGAAGCGTGGCCCGAAAACAGATCCTTCATGCTGGAGACTCCTCAAAGGAGGCCTGTGAATTGCAATCCCCTCGGACCGTCGCTCGGCAGGGCGTCGCTCGCTAAGAAATCAGCATAGGGCGCGAGACCTTCCACGATAGGACGTATCTGCTTGTCGAGGTAGTGGTCGTAGTCGATAGCATGTTTCACAAAACCCATGGGTTCCGGTCCACCTCGTGTCATCACGTAACGCACGACTTTCACCGGTCTTGGAAGCAGACGCGCGGCCTTGATCTGCGGCGGCGTGGTCTTCGTATAGGATTCTAGCAGTTTTCGTAT
>JASLCY010000214.1 GCA_030151925.1 Oligoflexus sp. | reverse complement strand
CGCATATATCGTTCTTCGGGGAGTTCTCCTTCGAGGACGTTTCACCCATAAAACACCAGCTCGGCGCGTGGGTCATCCTCCTGCCGGTGATCGGCGGGCTCATCGTCGGATTCATGGCCCGCTTCGGCTCCTCGGCCATTCGCGGGCACGGCATTCCCGAAGCGATGGAGCGCATACTCGAACACAAGAGCATGATCCCGCTGCGCATCACCTTCCTGAAACCCCTGTCCGCCGCGATCTCCATCGGTACCGGCGGGCCGTTCGGCGCGGAGGGGCCCATCATCGCCACCGGCGGCGCCCTCGGATCGTTCTTTGGGCAAATCGTTCCGGTCACGGATAACGAACGCAAGATACTCCTCGCATCGGGAGCCGCCGCGGGTATGACCGCGATCTTCGGCTCCCCGGTGTCGGCCGTGCTGCTCGCCATCGAACTGCTGCTGTTCGAGTACAGGCCGCGATCTTTTCTGCCCGTTGCGATCGCGGCCTCGGTCGCCGCCGCTATACGGATCGCCGCGGGGTATACGACGCCGGCGTTCCCGATGGCGACTCTCACCGCGCCTTCCGCATCGGCGGTGGCGCTGAGCCTCGGCCTCGGCCTCGTCATGGGGTTGGTGGCCACGGCGGTGACCAAGTCCGTCTACGCGCTGGAAGACGCCTTCGAGCATCTGCCGCTTCATTGGATGTGGTGGCCGGCTCTCGGCGGGCTCGTCGTCGGCGTCATCGGTTATATCGATCCACGCACGCTCGGCGTCGGCTACGGAAACATCGTGGACATGCTGAGCGGCCGGCAATCGCAGTGGCTCGTGGTCAGCCTGCTTCTGCTGAAATTCAGCTCCTGGTCGGTCGCGTTGGGAAGCGGCACCTCGGGCGGCACGCTCGCGCCGCTCTTTACGATAGGCTCGTGCCTCGGCTGCCTGCTCGCCCTCACGCTCAACGCCTTGTTCCCGGAACTCAACTGGGACCCAAGCCTCGCGGCCCTCGTGGGCATGGCGGCGATCTTCGCCGGCTCCTCGCGCGCGCTGCTGACGTCGATCATTTTCGCGTTTGAGACGACGCGCCAACCCCTTGGCTTGCTTCCCCTGCTCGGCGGGTGTACAACGGCTTATCTGGTTTCGTCGCTGCTGATGCAGCATTCGATCATGACGCTTAAGATAGAGCGTCGCGGAGTGAAGGTGCCGACCGAGTATGGCCCACTCCGATAAAAGGGCCCGGGCGCCCAAGAGAGCAGGGATGACACATGATAAGGAGCTCATCGCCGAAGGCGTTCTGGATTCATGCCGGCGGTTGGTGAACTTCATTCATACGGCTTCGAAAACGACCGAGAAAAGTCTGGGCCTCAGCGCCGCGCAGCTGTTCGTGCTCGAGAAACTCCGGGACGGCAAGCCCCGGTCGGTGACCGAGCTGGCTTCGCTCACCCAAACCCACCAGAGTTCGGTCTCGGGCGTGGTGAAAAAACTGGTGGCCAAAGACCTGGTGACCAGCACGCTGTCCGAGGAGGACGCGCGGCGGCATCTGCTCGAGCTCAGTCCCAAAGGGCTGAAGATCCTCGAGCAGGCTTCCGGCGAGAAGATCCAGGATCAACTCCTGAGCGCGGTCCGGCGTTTGCCGGTCAAGGAAAGCGGTGAGCTCGACCGCCTGCTCGATCTGCTGCTCTCCGAACTCCAACAAACCGACAAACCCGCATCTCTTTTCCTCGAGGATTGAGCCGGCCTATGAATTTCCTAACCGGCCGCTCGGCGGAACCCTTTTTTATGATGCAAGGCGGGGCGGGTCCTATGGACCCTTCCCGCAGCGGGATTCAAAGCGCGACCGACGCTCTGCGCAGGATCGCCGAGGCGGCGATAGCGGAGAAGCCGGGAGCGGAAGCGCTGGAATTCGCGACCCGAGTCCTGATCGGCCTGGAGGACGAAGAGCAATTTAACGCCGGCTACGGCGCGGCTCTGCAGGCCGACGGGCAAACCCGGCTCTCGGCGGCGCTCATGGACGGACGGGCTTTGAGTTTCTCCGCCGTGATCTGCGCCATCGATCTGCGCAATCCTTCGCGTTTGGCCCTGGCCCTGCAAAAGAGAAGCTCGAAAGTCCTCACGGATCCCGGCGCGATGCGGCTGGCGCGGCAGCTCGGTCTGCCGCCGGCGGACCTCGTAACGCCGAGGCGCTTCGAACGTTGGCTCAAGAAGAGGGCCGAGATCGAGGCGAAGGGCGAGGGTTATGATACGGTCGGCGTCGTGTATTCGAAGGACGGGCTCGTCGCCGGCACGAGCACCGGCGGCCGTGGTTACGAGATGCCGGGACGCGTCAGCGATTCCGGAACGGTGGCCGGGAATTACGCCAGCGAATACGCTGCGATCTCGATGACCGGGATCGGCGAGCAGATCGTGGATTACGGCGTCGCCGTTCGGATCGAAACGCGAGTCCGCGACGGCATGAGCCTCAAGGAGGCCTGCGAGCGGACCTACCAGGAAGCGATCAGGCAAGGTCACGAATACGGTTGGGTCGCCTGCGATCGGACCGGGAACTACTGCGCGGCCCACACGACGGAAGCGATGTCTTATCTGGTGATGACGCTCGCGGGCGAAGAACTGCTGGCTTCAGCGCCTTAACCCGCTCGCGGGCGAAGAACTGCTGGCTTCAGCGCCTTAACCCGCTCGCCTCGCGTTTCAACCGTGAATCCATCCGAGCTGTATCAGGCCGGGTTTCAAAACACCGCCTATGCCTTCCGCCACGATGCAGGCGACCGCGATCGTCGTCAGCGTGATGTCGCGCATGCCGAGCCAACGACGCAGCACGATCCACATCAGGAAACCGCCGACGAAAAACGTCAGGCCCGTGGAGACGGAGAGCACCATGCCGAGGCCGATGCCGATCGAATCCGGCAGGAAACGCGCGATCTTCTCGTTGCGTTCGACCAGGGTGTAGACGATGCCGACGAGCGCGCCGATCAGGAGCCAGAGGACGGCTCCGCTCGGCAGCGAATCCAGGCCTTTCTCGAACATCAAGGAGCTCTGCGCCCACATCTTCGCCACGGGCGCAGCGTGTTTGCCGCCTTCGAGCGCGATCGCGCCGCCGGTGTTGATCTGCTGGAAGCCCCACGCCGACACGAAACAGCAGGGCACGATGGTCAGAG
>JASLCY010000204.1 GCA_030151925.1 Oligoflexus sp. | reverse complement strand
CATTGCTGACACTAGAACCTGAATCTAGCGCGTCTGCCGATTCCGCCATGACCGCGTAAAGTTAAATTGGTTGCGGGGGCAGGATTTGAACCTGCGGCCTTCGGGTTATGAGCCCGACGAGATACCAAGCTTCTCCACCCCGCGGTACGTGAGATCTGAGTTATAGGCTCTCGAGAAACCTTTGTCAACTCAGCCTGTTCTTTTATTGTAAATATTTTCAGCCAATTTATTGAGTCGTTCGATGAGGCTGTAGAAAGCGTCTGTTTCTCGTACCCGTATGGGAGCGGGCGCTTTCCCTGCGATCAGCTCATCAAGATACTGATAAATAGGCCTTAGGTTCGGTTGACGCTTCTCATTGGGCTGGATGGAAGCCAGGTGATTCAACTTCTCAGCCAATTCTTTCAGCTGATCGGACTCACGCAGCGCCAATGGCGTCACTGTGACGCCTTGGAGATACTCATCCAGGAAGCGGTGGATAGAAACGAGCGGGCCGTAAATGCGGTGCGTATACCGCACGGCGACCATGATCGAGATCGCGATGAACACGATGATAAGGCAGAGCCCTACCACCACAGGCGTCTGGAACTTCATGAGAATTTCCGCGCTCTGATCGTTCGAGAGCTTAAAATACGTCTCGAGCGTCTTGTAGATGTCATAAATGTAGTAACCGAAGATCGCAAAGATCGCCCCGGCAAACGCCAGATTGAGGATCAGGAACAAGATGCCAAGCTTGACTTGACGATAGGGTTCTACAAACCAGGATTTATATCCACGCCGTCTGCCAGTAGGTTTCATGATTCATTCCTCGGATTCTTTGCTTCATTCTAGCATGAATCATGCGAAGGTGAACCTCTGATTTCTTTGACTTAGTTGCCGGCCATGCTCTGCCGTAGGATAGCGGCCGTGGCCAGCGCAGCCGTGGTCGCCCTGAGGACGTGGGACTTCATGCGAAGTTTACGAAAACCGGCCTGATCCATCTGCTCAAACTCGGACTCGTGCCAGCCCCCTTCATGACCAATAACGGCCAAAATGGGACCCTTCATAGACCCATCGAGGACCGCCGCATCACCAGCGGGATCGAGCAGGAAGCGTTCTTTGATAGGGGACGTCTCGGAGAGGAAGGCCTCGAGGCTCTTCGCCACGGCCAGCTCGGGGAACCAGGCGGCCTTAGCCTGCTTGCCCGCGGATACGATGAGGCGCGCCCACCGATCGAGCAGTTTATCGTTGATCCGCGATTTCTCCATGCCGATGAAAGGGATCAGGACCACGCGCGAGACGCCGAGCTCCACGAGTCCCGGAAGGATCTCATCCAGGCTCTGCGGCTTCAGGACGAAGAGGCCCAGGACCAATTCCGACTCCGCGCCGGCCTTCTCGGTGAAGTTCTCGCCCTCGATAACGAGCTCGCCCTTCTGTTTGCCGATAGGGCCCAGCGTAGCGCTCGCCACCCAGCCCAGACCGTCCGCGATCTCCACCTTGTCGCCTTCACGGAGCCTCAAGACCTTGAGGAGATGATGCCATTCGTCTTCGAACAGCTCCCACCCGCCTTCGGCGCCGCGACGTCCATGAAATCGAAACAGGTGCTTCATCTCAGAGCTTCCTGTAGACCTGCGCGGCCCAATCATCACGCGTATTCTCGCTGACGAGCTCCAGGCCGGCCTTCACCGCGTAGGCTTCCATCTCACGCATCTCTTCCGCCAAGAGACCCGAGAGGATCAGCAGCGAACCGGTCTTCACCTGGGCCGCGAGGTCGCCGACGATCTGCTTCAGGACGAAGAAGATGATATTGGCGACGACCAGGTCGAAAGGCTCCCGGCCTTCCGGGATGCTGCCCTGGATCAGGTCCATCTCGCAGTCGTTCTGCGCGATATTCTCTTTGGAGGCGATGATCGCATCGGCATCGATATCGGTGCCCAGAGCATAGCGGTAGCCGAGTTTCTTCGCGGCGATCGCCAGGATGCCCGTACCCGTGCCGACGTCGAGGAAACGATCGAGGCTCGTGGTCTTATCGTAGAATCGCTCGATCGCCTCGAGGCAGAGGACGGTCGTCGCATGCTGGCCCGTGCCGAAGGCCATGCCCGGCTCGATCACGATCGGGAGGCGGCCCGCCGGCTTCTCTTCGTCGATCCAGGGCGGATAGAGGTAGAAGCGCTCGGTGGTGATAGGCTTAAAGCTTTCCTTCCAGCCTTCCATCCAGGTCTCGGTCGCGAGCGAGGTGATCTCGCATTTGATGGAGTCGGCGAAATTGCTTTCGATCTCGCGGCGGAGGTTCTGCAGGTGATCGAGATCGTACTTGTAGATGTAAAGCGGCTGAAGGCCTCCGCCCAATCCCACGAACTGCTCGTCCGCCGTGACCTCGTAGCTCGGATCTTCGAAGAGATCGTCGAGCGCGCCTTCGACAAACGATTCTTCGCCGATGCCGATCAACCAGTTCTTCAGGTCTTCTTTAAAAGCCAGAACGGTCGGCTCTTCGCGGCCGAGGAATTCAATCGAGAGCTGATGGGTGTCGGTCGGGTGCATGGCGGTCTCCGTGGGTATGGAGCCGCTCTTATAGCACAGGTGGCGGAGATCTCAAGGTTTTTGGCCGAGAAGGGCCAGGGCGCCGAGAGGCGATTCGGGGCCCATGATCTGGCTGAGGCGCCGCGTTTGATCACGATCTAAGTATTCGTTATCCGAAGAGAAATTGGTCTTCAGCTTATTCCAGATCGGATCCTTGGGAAAGGCGGCCTCGAGGTTTTTCCACTGCTGGATGCCCTCGGGCTTATGGCCTTCGGCATATTGAAGAAGAGCTTGGGCAAAACCGAACCACATGGATTTCGAGCTGTTCTTCAGCACGCCTTTCCACTGCGCGAGCGCCTGGTCGGCTTTGCCGAAATTGCGAGTTTCCACGAGGACCACGACCAGAGCGAAGAGGCTCTCGTCGGCCTTGGCGATGACGCCCGCCGACTGGAAGCTCTTCGCAGCGACCATGCGCATATTCGCCTTGTGGGTATAGAGTTCGGCCAGCCCCTTCACATGATAGTACTCCGCAGAGCCGACTCCGGCCTGCTCGAGCTTTTGCAGGTGGGGAAGGGCCTCGTCGACCTTATCGATCGCGATCTGGCTCCTCGCGAAGATCAGGACCAGGGCATCGCTGATATCATCATCCGTATGGCCTGCGTATTGGCTCATGAAAACGTTGCGGACGAAGTTCGCCACGAGCGCGGACTGGTCCGCGAGGATGCCTTCACGCAGGATGATCTTGAGCAGGCCGGTGTTGCCGCCGAAGCGCTGCACGGATCCCGTATCGCCGACGAAGGTCTTGAGCGCCGGCACGAACTCCGGAGTGCCGAGCGTCTCCAGCAGGACCGTATCCTCGAAGGCGCGCGGATCCTCTTCGATCCTGTGCACCGGCTTGAGCGTGAGGGCCTTGTTGAAGAGGTTCGCGTCCTTCGCGAAGTAGGCGTTCATGATCGCGGTGCGATAGATTTCGCGCTCGAGGTAAGGGTTGTTGTCCGTGATCGGCTTCGCGGCCTGCTCGAGGAAGGTCTGCGCCTTCGCGTATTCCTTCTCGCGAGCCGCGTATTGGCTCGCGGCCAGGTAGAACCAGGCCCGCTCGCTCGGAGCGTGCTGGATAACCTCGTTTTCGAGCGCCGTGAAGCCGTCCATCCAGCGGCTCTTCACATCGAGATGCGCTTCGTCGACGAAGCGGATGAGGCAATCGGGAGCGGCCGACCACCGGGGGCAGTTATGGTTCGGGTAATTCGAGCCGGGGTAGAAGGGCCTCGAGCGACGGTCGATCTCGAGCTCGAGCAGGTGGCTCTCCATGCTGCCCCAGTCGTCGCCGGGCGGATGGAGCTGGTTTTGCTTATTGAGGGTCGAACGCGCGAAGTTGAGGGAATCCTGGAACAGCTCGCAATTCACGAGATAATGGTTCTCGGCGTTGGTGAGCGTGCCCTTGATCTTCTTGTTCAAAGCGCCGTTGATGAAGGCCGCGCAGCTTCCGGAGGTATCGACCGCGGCCTCAGCCGTCTGATCGGTCGCCTGAGGCCTCTGGGCTTTGAGATAGCGGCTCACTTGCGCCAGCACCGGCGTAGCGACGGCGCCGATCTTCTTGCCCTTCACCTGCTTCGCCCAGGCCTTCATGCGCACGATATTCGTTTCGCGGAAGCTCTCGCTGAAGTGCCCCGCGGCCGCGAGCCCGCCTATCGCGACGAGAACGGCCCCGACGATGATAAAGGGATAGAAACGGCGAAGGAAAGAGGGACGAGCCGTGACGATGCGAAACTGCATCGATTGGGGTTGGATGTTCTTTTCCCGGGCGAAGGTGCCTTCGCTATCGTCTTTGAGCTCAAGCAGGTCGATATTGAGATCTTTCAGATCTCGCTTCTCACCGACCCTGGTTTTGTCCTGGCTCATCGAGCTTCACTCCTTTGGTTGCGCTAGGGCCCTTTCAACGAAACGTGAAAGTGTCCCCTGATCGCCTGCCCGCCTATCCTCACCCCGTCCGGCGCTTCTTCGATACGGACTATCCTCGGTCCGTAACGGTGCACGACGAAGAGGTAGATCTCCCGAATCAACACGCCGCGTCCCGAGCTGCTGTGCCGGCCTTTGCCCGTGATGATCTTGAAAGTCCTCACCTCATGCTGCGCCTCGTGCCTCGCGATGACGGCAGCGACGATGCGTTCGGCCTCGTCGACAGTGGACCCGTGCAAATCGATTTCGATGACGGCACTGGTCTGTGACTTTTTCAGACTTTCCTGGCGCGGTTTGGTGTCGGCATCTTTGGCGTGAGGCTTAAATGTGGCGAGGTGCTCCTCCATCAGTTCGAGGGCGTTGTCCTCGAGCTCGAAGTAGACGTCAGAGAAGCGGAGGTTCTTGTTATTTTTGAGTTTATTCTTATCTTTTGGGAATTTCACCTGCCGCCTCCTTTCGCCATATTGGGAGGAACACGGAAAAGTCATTCCTTCCTCTTTCATCTTTAGCCTATGCTGGTCTCAAATTGGACCCAGAACTGCTTAAGGCGGAGTAAAATATGGCGAGCACTACCAAAGAGAAGGAACAGATCGAGGCCCTCAAGCCTTGGATGGACCTCATGCAGGCGAAATCCTTCCTCGCGGGGGATTTCCTCCTCTGGCTCTGGTACTTCGCCGAGTCCCCGCAAAACCCCGTTGAGCTCGACCTTCCCAAGGAAGGCCGCACGGCGGTGAAGCTCTGGGTCGAGGACAGGCTCGTCCTCGAATCGAACGATAACAGGGGCCAGGTCCACACCTTCAAGGGCGGCGAGCCTTCGCGCAGCCTCGAGGCCGAATTCTCCCTGAAGTCCGGGAAGGTCGTGAAAGAGCTCCGCCTCGGCTTCCATATCGACCCTTACGGCGATTTTATCTCGCTGCTGACGGCCAAGGACCTTTCGCCGAAATCGGTGTATCTCCCGAGCAATACTCAGGGTTCTTCCGGCCCTTCGCTCGGGCTGGCGTTCCGCCTGCAGATGACCGACCTCTATCTTGAGGTCATAGACGCATTATTTCTGAAATTTCTCGACGTTCGTGCCGACAGCTCATGGCGTGAAGAATCTTTGCCGGCGATGCGTGAATGGATCCAAACACGCGGGCAGGCGGGGTCTCACCTGCATTAACAGAGCGAGGGAACGATGGTAAAGTCTCGAATCTTGAACTTTAAACCAATCAAGTTCCTCTACTTGCTCTGGCAGGACGCCCTTCGGGTCGAGATCTTCAAGGACGCGTATGCGATGGCCTACGTGACCCTGTTCTCGCTCATCCCATCGCTCGCCGCGGTCTTCGCCCTGATCTCGCTCTTCACGCCGCTGTTCGGCGAGAACTCCCAGCTGCTCCTCAACGCCGAGGACTTCATCCTGAAGAACCTCGCGACCGGCAGCGGCGAGCAGGTGATAAAGTACCTGCAGGGCTTCCTCGCCAATACCGACTTCAAGAAGATCGGGATCACCGGCTTCATCAGCACCCTCGTGACCTGCACGCTGCTGATCCAGCAGATCGAGCAGGCCCTGAACCGCATCTTCGCGGTCAAGGAGAAGCGCAGCATGCTCCAGCGCTTCCTCTATTTCTGGCTGATCCTCACGCTGGGGACGTTCTGCCTCGCGGTCTCGGTCGGCACTCTCTCGAGCTTCGCCTGGAGCTCGCGTTACTTCGAGCTCTCGCTGTCGCAGAAGGTGATCCGCGAGGTCTTCTACCTCGGCGGCATGTACCTCCTCTTCCTCTCGCTCTACAAGCTCGGCCCGAACCGGCCTATCGACCTGAAGAAGGCGGCGATCGGCGCCCTGGTCGCCACCACGCTGCTGACCCAGGCTATCCGCTTCTTCTCGCTCTACATCACCCACTTCACGCGTTATCAGGCGATCTACGGGGCGCTGGCCGCCCTCCCGATCTTCCTCTTCTGGCTCTACGTGGTCTGGGTCATCACCCTGCTCGGCGCCCTCATAACGAAGAGAGCGATCGACGGCATCCCGCGCGGCTCCTTCAGCACCAACCACATCGAAGAGGACATCAAGCCCGAGTACTTCCAGATCCTCCTGCCCTTCCTCGTCCTCATGAAGACCTATGAGGCCTACGAAGCCGCCGAACCCTGCACGGACGAGAGCCTGGCGAAGGAGCTCTTCGTCAGCACGACAATGACCCGCGCCGCGCTTTCCCAGCTGCAGGCCGCGGACCTCATCATCTGCAAGGATAAGAACACGAAGAAGAAGCATCACGAGGAATTCGTGCCGAGCTGCCCGGCGCATAGATTGACCTTCGCGGAAGCCCGCGAGAGGATCCTGGGGAATGAGGCCAACTGGCTCCAGTCCCTGCGCGAAGAGAGCCTGCACGCTGACTTCGCTTACAAGAAGGCCTTCGACGCCTATCTCACGTCTTCGAAGCAGACTCTTTCGAGCTTAGGATTGAAACCGCGCTCCGAGGCGAAGAAACCTTCGTCCGACGCGATCTGAGGGGCCACCGTCCCAGGTTCTTGCCCTGGGTGAGGATCTTCTCGCGGATGGTGGGGATGTTCGGTGCGGGAGCCTTTTCCTTGGGAAGGGCGACGAGGAAGCTCGCGCCTCCGCCTTCGGTCGACGAGACCTCGATTTTCCCGCCATGCAGGTTGATCAGAGCCTTGGCCAGGCTCAGGCCTATGCCCACGCCGCCGCTGGAGCGATTGCGGGCCGTATCCGCACGATAGAAGAGATCGAAGATATAGGGCATCGCGTCGAGCGGGATGCCTTCGCCGTGGTCGATCACGACGAAGCGGATCTCGCGCGGCGTCTCACGCACCTCGAGCTCGACCGTCTGGCCGCTGGCGGAATGCTTGCACGCGTTGAGCAGGATGTTTTTGATCGCGATGATGATATAGCCCTTGGCGATCTGGAGGTAGTGCCCGCCCAGGTCGCCGAGCTGCGCGACGAGCCGCACCTGCTTTTCCTCGTAATTCTTGCGCACGCTGTGCTCGAGCTCGTGGACGAGGTCCGCGATCGTCACCGACTCGGGATGGATGGGGATCGATTGGCCTTGGGCCCGCGCGAGCAGGAGCAGCTCTTCGACGATGGCCGACATCTGCGTGGATTCTTCGACTATGGTCTGGAGCGAGCTGCGGTATTCCTCGCCCGTCCGCTCGCGCCTCAAGGCCAGCTCCGCCTCGCCCTTGAGCACAGCGATCGGAGTCCTCAGCTCGTGGCTCACGTCGCCCGCAAAGCGCCTCAGGCGGCCGAAGCCGTCTTCGATGCGGCCCAGCATCTCATTGAACGTCCGCACGAGCAGGCGCATCTCATCGTCGGCCTTCGGCAATTTCAGGCGCTGGTCGAAGTTATCGGTAAATCCCATGCGGGCCACCTCGTAGGTGATGCGCGCGACGGGTTTGAACGACCATTTGAGGAGGAGGTAACCGAACACCACGGAAGCGACGAGGCCGAGCGACATCGAGATCCAGAGCATCATCTTCACGGAGTTCACCGTCGTCCGCGAGGCCGCGGTCGAGGCTCCGACCTGGATCAGCTCGCCCGTGAATTTATTGTTGCGGATGATGGGGAGCGTCACTTGGCGGAAGGTGTTGCCTTCCGCGAGGGTGAAGTTCTCGAAGGTCTCAAGGCCCTTCGCCGACCGCGCCAGGGTCAGGCGCGAGACGGGGAGGCTCACGCGGATATTCGGCGTGCGCGCCCGGATGGTGCCCGAGGTATCGATCAGGACGCCGTAGGGCCGGACGAAACGCTGCCCGCCGAAGAACTCGTCTATCATCGATTCCCAGTAGAGCGGGTTGCGGAAAGCCGAGGTCTTGTCGCTTTGCGTCATCTGCGCTTCGCGGAGGTTCTTGGCGGTGGTGAGCAGGGTCGCGTCGAGCGACTTGTTCACGCTGTCTTCCACGATATGGGAGACGCCCATTCCTATGGCAGCGAAAAGCACGGCCATCCAGAGGGCATGGCCGAGCGAGAGTCTGATGCGGATAGGAATTCTTTCGAGCACCGAAGTTCCTTCGTTAGGGGTCTTAAGCCTCCGGCTGCTGCTCAGCCTGGGGTTTCGCCGCTGCGGGAGCCTGGGTCTGCGACGCCGAGTCCACGTCGAGCATATAGCCGTGACCGCGCATCGTCTTGATGAAGTTCGAATCCCAGGGTTTGTCGATCTTGTTGCGGAGGTAGCCCACATACACGTCGACGACGTTGGAGCTCGGCTCGAAGTTCATGTCCCACACGTGCTCGGAAAGCTGCGTGCGGCTCAGCACGACGCCGGCGTTCCGCCCGAAGTATTCCATGAGCGCGTATTCCTTGGCGGTGAGGTCGATGGGTTTACCGTCGCGCGTCACCTGCTTTTTCGCTGGATCGATTTTAATGGGACCGACTTCGAGCACGGTCGCAATATCGGTTTCCTTGCGGCGCAGGAGGGAGCGCACGCGGGCGAGCAGTTCGTCGAGGCTGAAGGGCTTGCGCAGATAATCGTCGCCGCCTTCGTCAAGTCCGCGGACGATGTCGGCCGTGGTGTCTTTCGCAGTGAGGATCAAAACGGGAGTCGAGATGCCGCCGGCGCGCAGGTTGCGCAAGACCGTTAAACCGTCCTTGATGGGAAGCATGAGATCGAGAACGATGGCATCGTAAGGATTTTCGAAGGCTAGCCATTCAGCCTCTTGTCCATCTTGCGCCAAATCAACGGCATAAGACTCTTCACGCAGGGCTCTTACAAGCAGGCTTGCTAAGGCTCTATCGTCTTCGACCACCAGTATACGCATAAATTGCCTCCCTATTACTCACTGCATACTCAGCAATGACATACTGTGCAAGATAATTCTTAGGTCATGAAAAGCGTTTAAGAGCGGGAGAAATATGGTGAATGAGGTCTGAGGCGGAGTCGGGGGCCTTGAGCGGGGCGGACAAAGATCGAAAGGGTTATGAGCCCTTCCGATCTCCTGGGATTCATTTGCGCGAAATTCGAAGTTTCAGGCGGTGATCGGTCCGATCTCTTTGAAGGTCGGCCAATGCTTCCGCACCATCCGCTCCGTAGGGAAGAGCTCGGGGAAAACTCTGAGCAGCATGCTGCCGACCATGTTTTCGGCGGTGTAAGCCGCGCCTCCCGTATCAGGAGTGCCCTTGGCGTCCTTGGAAGGAAGCGGCGTCCGGTTCTCGGCGATATTGCCGACCCTTCCGCCCTTGGGAACGTTGCCGTTCAGGAACATCATGCCCATGGAAAGATCGTGGTCACGTCCCGAGGCCTTGACGCTGATGGTCTTGCCGCTTTGATCCTTGACCTGAGCATCGTAGAGCTTGCCGTTGTATTGGGCCCTCGAGAAATCGTGGCTCACCACGATCATGATGTCGTCCTGCAAGTTGTTGGCCTTCACCCAGTTCCAGAAGAGGTGGATCTGCGCCCAAGCCGATCCCGCGATGCGCGGAGTCTCGATATCAGACGGGGTATTGTGGGTATCGCCGCCGAACAGGTTCATGAGGCTCATGCCGTTGGCGAGGCCGGTCTTCGCCAGGATTCCGGCCAAGATCAGATTGTCCTGCAGACCTTGGCTGTACTGGTCCTTGATCTGATCGGCCTCGATGCAGTCCTTGATGAGGTTCCCCACGTTATCCTTGGTGATGGCGCTTTTCAGAGCCTTGATGTCATCCGCGGAGTCGGCGATCTCCTTGAGGCCCGTCGTGAGAGTCGCCAATTGGTAAGCGGCCAAGGTCTGGAGGTTGGATTCAGCGACGACCGAGCCCAGCACGGGTTTGGTGAACCTTTGTTTGAGGAGTTCGATGAACCCGGCATTGCCTCCCTTGGGGATGCCGGCCACGTCCTGGGTGATGCGGGAGAATTCGTCGATATTAGAGGCCTGGACCGTGGTGACGTCCGGAACGCTCAGGGTCTTCACGCCCCCGGTGAGGACCATCGGATTCTGCCTCTCATTGGTCCTCATGAATTCCGTCACGGCCATCGCCCATTCCGGAGCGATGGCGGCGTTGGAAACGCCTCGCTGCTGATAGAGCCGAGCCACGTTGTGGTCCAATGATTGGGAGGTGCCGTTCACGAGGCACATGTGCTCGCTGATCGGGCCGAGGAACTTCAGATAGTCGTGGAAGACCATCCCGTTCGAGGCCGCCATATGCTTGTTCATCAAGGGATTGACCGACGGCGTGTCCTTGCCTCCCTCGAACCAGCCGCGGGGCCATTGGTTGGGCTTGAGCGGCTGGACGAGCCCGCTGGATATGCC
>JASLCY010000198.1 GCA_030151925.1 Oligoflexus sp. | reverse complement strand
GTTTTCTCCTGCTTCATGGCTCTATGCCGAATGCTCAGGAGAAGGCCGGGCTGACGACGGAGCTTGCGAACTATCGCGTTAAGGCCTTTGAGAGGCTCAACGCTTTCCCTTTCATCCTCAAGGACGGGATGGATTATCTCCGGGCGGCGCTGGCCACCTGTGAACCGGCGTCTAAGGATCGGGCGGCTGAAGCTTTGCAGCTTATCGCCACAACCGCGGTTGCCGCCGCGCAGTGGGCGAACCTGAGGCGAGGAGAGCAGCCCGTGGCGCCGGATGCGAAGGCCTCTCATGCCGCGGACTATCTCCGGATGGTCCTGCGCCGCGCTCCCGAACCCGCAGCAGTTCAAGGGCTCGAGGCTTATCTCGTCACGTGCGCTGATCACGGCATGAACGCTTCCACCTTCACGGCAAGAGTCGTGGCCTCCACCGGCTCCGATCTCACCTCTTCGGTCGTGGCGGGCATTTGCGCTCTCAAAGGCCCTCTTCACGGCGGAGCCCCGGGACCCGTCCTCGATATGCTGCGGGCGATCGCCAAGCCCGAGAAGGCGCGAGCCTGGCTTGAGCAAGAGCTCAGCGAAGGCCGGAGGATCATGGGCATGGGCCATAGGATCTATCGGGTCCGCGATCCGAGGGCCGCGGTGCTGGAGAGAACGCTTCAGCAGCTTGAGGAGCAAGGGCTTCGATCAAACAGCCTCGCCTTGGCCCGGGCTGTGGAGCAGGCGGCGGCAGCTCTCCTCGAAGAGCGTTATCCGAATCGCCCTCTCAAGGCCAATGTCGAGTTCTATACGGCCGTGCTTCTGGATTTGGTAGGGCTTCCCGCGGAGCTCTTCAGTCCGACTTTCGCGGCGGGGCGAGTGGCGGGATGGTGTGCGCATGTCGCCGAACAAAAACAATACGGGCGCCTCGTGCGTCCGCAATCGACCTACGTCGGATCCCTTGCCTAGTAAGGGACATGGACGCCGTTCATGGTGGTTCTCCCTCTACGGCATTGCCGTAAAGGGAGAATCCGACCATCACGAACTTAATGCGCGCGCACAGGGTCTTCGTTCACCAGGCCCGCACGGAATTCTTCGGCCGACTTCTTCAGATAGACAGCCTTGTCGTCAACGCTATCGACCCATTCAACCGGGATCCAATGGTGTTTGCCATCGGTGGAATCATTCTTGGCGAGTTTGATCCAGCGTTGGCCGTCGAGATGATCGACGGTTCCGACGTGAACGCCTTTCGCGCCCTGCATCGAGCCTTGACCTTTCGCGTGCACCATCAAATGCGGTTTGATCGATTCAATATTCATAAGATCCTCGCTTTCATGTTTGGTCGCCTTCGACCTTGGTAGGAGACATTATCAACATTAGGCCTGGCGATAGCTTCCCTTGAATTTTTTCTTAGAGCCTTAAACCGAGTCCTGGATTAGGTTAGAAGCAAATTTTCCCAAGGAGCAGCCCCCATGTCCTCACATGACGCAACGAATTCAACTCCGGCGTCGCCCAGTTTAAGAAGCGCTCTTCTTCATAGTGCGGTCATCGTGTCGGCCTTGGGCTATTTTGTCGATATTTACGATTTGGTCCTCTTCAGCATCGTGCGCAAATCGAGTCTTGAAGACCTTGGTCTGCATGGTGCCGACATCCTGAGCGCTGGTGTTATGCTTATAAATACGCAGATGATCGGTATGCTCATCGGCGGCATATTCTTCGGAATTTTAGGCGACAAAAGGGGCCGCCTGTCTGTTCTCTTCGCGTCGATCCTGCTGTATTCCGTCGCTAATATAGCGAACGCCTTCGTCACCACCATTCCGGCCTATGCTGTGCTCAGATTCCTCGCCGGTCTCGGTCTCGCTGGAGAACTCGGCGCTGCCGTCACACTCGTGAGCGAGAGCCTGCCCAAGCAGTATCGTGGGTATGCGACGGGCTTCGTCGCGGGCTTCGGCGTCTCAGGCGCGGTCGTCGCGGGGTTTGTCGCGCAGGTTCTCGCCTGGAAGATGGCTTACGTCGTCGGCGGCGTCCTGGGCCTCGTGCTGCTCGTGCTGCGTATCCGGCTCCGTGAATCACCGATGTTTCAAACGCAAGAGGGCGAAGCCAGGCTGCGCGGCAATTTCTTCATGCTCTGGAACCGCCCTGAACGCGCGATTCGTTATCTCGCTTCTATTTTCGTGGGAATGCCGACCTGGTTCGTGATCGGGATTCTCGCCACCTTCTCGCCCGAGATCACGGCGGCGCTCGGCGCCACGGCTCCGGTCTCCGCGGCCACGACCGTGATGTTGACCTATGCCGGCTTGGTGTTCGGTGATCTCGGCAGCGGAATCCTGAGCCAGTATTTGCAGAGCCGCAAAAAGGTTATCTACATCTTCCTCGCGATGATCGTCGTCTTTATGATCGCTTTTCTCCACAGCAGCGGCCGATCGCCCGATTATTATTATGCGGTGGCGTTCTTCATCGGTCTCGGCGCCGGGTATTGGGCGATCTTCGTGACGACGGCGGTCGAACAGTTCGGAACGAACCTCAGAGCCACGGTCGGCATCACCGCCCCGAACTTCGTCCGCGGCCTCCTCGTGCCCATGACGCTGGCCTTCCAGGCCTTGAATCCCTCGATTGGACTGAAGTATTCGGCGCTTGCGGTCGGGACGGCCTCTATCGTCATCGCCTACCTCGCCGCGGCCAGCCTCAAGGAGTGTTTCGGGCGCGATCTCAATTTCTTGGAGGATTAAGCTCCGCTCTGAGGCGCGCCTTGTCCAATTCCCCTTCCCAGCCCGAGACGACTATCGTGGCGATGCCGTTGCCGATCACGTTGGTTATGGCTCTCGCCTCCGACATGAAACGGTCGATGCCCAGGATGAGAGCGAGACCCGCGACCGGAACCTCGGGTACGACGGCGAGCGTCGCGGCCAGCGTGATGAAACCGGCGCCGGTTACGCCCGAGGCGCCCTTCGAGCTGATGACGGCGACCGCGAGGAGGCTGAGCTGCTGGCCGAGCGTGAGTTCGATGTTGAGCGCCTGGGCTACGAAAAGCGCGGCCAT
>JASLCY010000178.1 GCA_030151925.1 Oligoflexus sp. | reverse complement strand
AGCTGCAGGCGGAGTTCGCGTCGAAGCTCAGGCAGTTCCAGCCGAGTTTCGCCGCGAACTCCGCCTGCAGCTCGTTCGTCCTCGACCTGCACGTCGCGCGGCAGATGATCTCCACCGGCGTGCAGCAGACCATGGCCCTCTTCAATCCCGAGCGTTATTCGCTGCGCATGGATTTTACCGACCGCAATTCGTGCATCCTCTTCGGCGACGGCTGCTCGGCGGCGATACTCTCGTCCGAGCCGCGCCCCGGTTCGCTCAAGGTCATCGATACCCTGCTCTACTCGGATCCGAGCGGCTACGATCTCGTGAAGGTTCCCGATGCCGAATGCTTCTCGCAGAACGGCAAGGCCGTGCAGAAGTTCGCCATCACCCGCACGATCGAAGTCACCGAGCAGATCCTGGCCAAGAACAATATGACGCCCAAAGATGTCACCTATTTCACGGGACATCAGGCCAATTTGCGCATGATTACGTCTGCAGCTGATCGTCTTGGCATTGCAACTGACTGCCATCTTCACAATGTGGCTGAGCTCGGCAATCAAGGTTCAGCTGGCGCGCCTTCGGTCTTGTCCATGAACTGGGAACGGTTTAAAAAAGGCGATCGGATTGCACTCGCCGTGGTCGGCAGCGGGCTGACCTGGGGTGCGACTCTGCTCGAAAAAACCTGAAGCGATGAGACCGGAGCCCCATGAAACTTAGGTATGCCTTTGGCGGAATCTTCCTTGCGACGTCGATGTTCACAGCCTGCGTGACGACTCCCGAGACGCACAGGATGCAATTGAACTTCCAGTCGGACGCGACGATGAACGATCTCGGCGCTCAGGCTTACAAAGACACCTTGGCGAAGTCGAAGATCTCGCAGAACGCGGCTCTGAACAATCAGGTGATGACGGTCGCCAAACGCATCGCCGCCGCTTCCGGCGCTGATTTCGATTGGCAATTCACGGTCGTGCAGAGCGATGAGGTGAACGCGTTCTGCCTGCCGGGCGGCAAGATCGTGGTCTATACCGCGCTCGTTCCGATCGCGAAGAACAACGCGGGCCTCGCGGCGGTCCTGGGCCACGAGGTCGCTCACGCCGTCCTCAGGCATTCGGCCGAACGCATGAGCCAGGCGGAGATCCTGCAGCAGGGCCTCAATCTCTCCGGCGCCGTGTTCAGCACCTCGGCTTATAAGGATACGATCGCAGCGGTTCTCGGCATCGGCGCGAATTACGGCGTGGCTTTGCCTTTCAGCCGTTTCCACGAATCGGAGGCGGATCGCGTCGGACTCGAATATATGGCGAAGGCCGGCTACGATCCGCGGGAAGCGCTCGCGCTCTGGCAACGCATGAACCAACTGAGCGGCAGCCGCCCGCCCGAACTGCTCTCGGACCACCCGAATCCCGAGAATCGCGAGAAGGACCTGGCGAAGCAGATGGATAAGGCCCTCGCGCTTTACAACGCTTCGGTCAAACAACCGACTACCAATCTCGTGAAACCCTGAAAGCTTCCTGCGGCGATGGGCTCATGCCCATCATCTCTCGAGGCGAGAAGCCTTACTGAATTCTCTGGCCGTGCCTGATCTTCTGCGCTGGGGAACCCTCCCATTCGGTTCCCCGGGGCAGAGTCTCGCCCTTCATCAACATCGACAGGTCGCCGAGCTGCGAATCCGGCTCCATGATCGAATCGTAAAGGATGATCGAACGCGCCCCGACCGTGCACCGATCCCCCACGTTCACGTGCGAGATCTTCATCAGGCGGTCTTCGAAGAGATGCGTCTGCAACCCGCAGTCATCGTTAAGAGCAACATCGTCGCCCACCGTCACCACATCGAACTCGGTGATATCGGTGGTATCGTTGTAAACGCGCTTGCCGATCTTGCAGCCGAGCAGGCGCAGATACATGTTGATGAAGGGCGTTCCTCGCAGGTTGTTGAGCAGCAGCGGCGCCGCCAGGTTCTCATAGAGGCAGGTCACGAGCTCGCTTCGCCACACGAAGGGGCTCCACAGCGGACGGATGCGCGGCTCGTAGGTGCCTATCACGAGGCGTTTGACGACCCAGGTCATGAGGCCGCTGACGATGCCCGCGCCGATGCTGATGAAAGGCAGGATCATGACGAGATCGAGCGCGGTGAATCCGAAGAGGGTCAGCGTCACCATCACCGAGACGATCAAGGAGCTGATGCCGATCACGCAGCTCAGCGGCAGGAGTATGCGGATGAATTCGATCGCGAGGCGCATCACGTAGAGCCGCTTCGAAGGCAGGAACGTGCTGCGTTCGTCGAACTTGGTGATGATCTGCCTTTGCGGCAAGAAGAGGGCCGGCGAGCCGAACCACGAGGTGGAATTCTCCGCCCGGCGCGCGGCGTCTTTCGGTGGAACGGACAGGCAGCCGACGAGGACCTTATCGCCGAGCACCGTTCCCGCCGAGACGAGCGAGCTGTTGCCGAGGAAGGTCCTTTTCCCGACCGCGGTCGGCTTGAATTCGATGAAACCGTCCGCGACCCGCGGCACGCCGAGGGAGACGCCGTCGGCGATAAAACATTCATCGTCGAGGCTGAGCAGGTCCCAGAGCACGGATTCGGCGGTCGAGACTTCCGACCTTTTCCCGATCTTCACGCCGAGCGCCCTATAAAGGGGCGCGAGATAGAGCGTCGCATACAGCGGTTTGATGAGCTCGAGGTTGATGTCCATCAGACGGCTCACGAACCAGAACCTGATGTAGCGGAAGCTCGAGAGGCTCACGGTGCCCGCCCGCATCCGGCCGACGATCAGCTTCTTGAAGATGATGATCTGCAGGCTCATGCTGAGCACGAAGAACAGGGCGACGAGCGGCGAGAACGCGAGGAAGTTCGCCTCGTTGCTCGCATAATCGAGCTCCGCGAGGAGGATGAGGCCCGGCAGCACCGGCCCCAGCGCGAAGAGCGGCAGGCTCGCCGACAGCAGGCCGAGCAGGCAATAACCGCGCACGGTCCACATCGGCCTCTCGCTGCGACGGGCGATCTCGGTCCTGTCGCGCTGCGAGACGTAAGCCGCGGGCGAACCCGACCAGCATTCATAAGCCGGCAGGGTCTGGCCGTTCGGCAGCAGCGAGAGATCCTCGAGCTCCGAGCCGTCCCGCATGACCGAATCCAGGCCCAGCCCACTGTTGTGGCCGACGACGCAGTGCTCGCCTATCGTCACCTTCCTGAGGCGCAGGATACCGCGTTCGACGGAACACGAGCTGATGATCGCGCCGTCGCCGATCGACGAGCAATTGCCCACCGCGAAGAGGTCGGGCGCATCGATCTTCACGTGCCCCATATAAACGCTGCGGCCGATCTTCGCGCCCAGGGCCCGATAATACATGTTGAGCAGCGGCGTCCCCCGCATGAGGTATTGGGGCACGAGATCCTGCACGCGGCGCACGAACCACCAGCGGAAGTAATAAACGCCCCAGAGCGGATGATCGCCTTCCTTATAGCGGCCGATGACGAGCCACTTCACGGCGATGGCCAGCACCACCACGATGGGGAAGGTGCTGGCATAGGTCACGAACGAGAGGAAGAGCGCGAGGATCTTCGTCTCCGCATGCTGGATCATGTAGGAGTAGCTGAAATAAGGCACGAGCCATTGCAGGGCGAAGATCCCGAAGATCACGAGCAGGGCGACCGACTGCGCCGCCACGCAGAGCGCGTATCGCAGCTGCGGGATGCGGGCCGCGGGCGCGAGCGGCGTCTCGTCCGGCTCGAGGCTGAAGTTCTGTTCGATGAACGCGGCGAGCTTACGGATCGTCGGATGCTGATAGATATGCTGCATGGAGATGACGGACATGCCCATCTCCTTGCGCATCTGGGAGACCATGAGCGCCGCGCGCAGCGAGTGGCCGCCGAGATCGAGGAAGAAATCGTCGTCGATGGAGACGGGCATCGGCGCGAAGATCTTGCTCCATACCGCATGCAGCTGGATCTCGAGCAAGGACTTCGGCGCGACGATAGCCGCCGACGACCGCACCTGGGCGCCCTCGGGAAAACTCAGCCTCTTCCGGTCGACCTTGCCGCTCGGCAGGAGCGGGAATTCAGGCATCACGCTGAGGACGGTCGGCACCATATAAGCCGGCAGACGCGAACGCAGCGATTGCCAGAGCCCCGCCTCGTCGAACTTCTTCTCGGGCCTGAGCACTGCGAAGGCCACCAGCGTCTCGATCTGGTTCGGATCCTTCAGCATCGCGACGACGGCGGATTTCACCGCCTCCTCCTGCATGAGCACCGCTTCGATCTCGCCGAGCTCGACGCGGAATCCGCGGATCTTCACCTGCGTATCGATGCGCCCGAGGAAAACGATGTTGCCCCGCTCGTCGACCTTCACCAGGTCGCCGGAACGATAAACGTCCCGGGTCCCGCCCGCGAAATCGAGCGACAAGGCGACGAACTTCTCGGCGGTCAGTTCCGGTTGGTTCACGTAACCCGCGGCGAGGCCCGGCCCGCCGATGCAAAGCTCGCCTTCCGCTCCGTCCGGAACGGGCTGCAAATGCTCATCGAGGACTATCGTCTCGTAACCCGGCAAGGCCACGCCTATCGTCACGGGTTCATCGGGCACGAGCTCCGCATAGGTCGCGGTCACGGTCGTCTCGGTCGGGCCGTAGGTATTCAGGAGCCTGCGGCCCTTGTGATACCAGCGGCGCACGAGATCGGGCGGGCACGCTTCGCCGCCGAGGTTGATCAAACGCAGCGAAGGTATCTCATGCTCCTGCATCGCGAGCAGCGTCGGCACGCAGTGCCACACCGTGATGCCCGCTTGCGCCAGCAGATGCCCGAGCTCGGGGCCGGCGCTCAGATGCTCGGGACCGGCAACGAGAAGTTTCGCTCCCGCCCAGAACGCGGTCCAGATCTCTTCGAGCGACATATCGAAGGACAGGGAAAAACCCTGATAGACCTGATCGTCGGCCCGCAGCTGCAGCACCGAGCTCTCGGAGCGGATGAAGTGGCAAATGCTCGCATGGCGAATCATGACGCCTTTGGGCCTGCCGGTCGAACCCGAGGTATAGATGATATAGGCGAGGTCGCTTGGCTGCACGCCGCTGACCTTGGCGGGCGGGTATTCGCGTTCCGTATCGAGGATGTCGGAGAGTGATTCATCCATGAACAGACAGGGGACCTCGAGCACGGCCGAGGTCAACGTGCGCGTCGTCAGCAGGAGGACGGCGCCGCTGTCTTCGATGATGTAAGTCACGCGCTCCAGGGGAAAACCCGGATCCATAGGCACATAGGTTGCGCCGACCTCCAGCGCGCCCAGCACCGCCACGAACATATCGAGCCCGCGCGGCATGTAGATCGCCACGCGATCCCCGCGCGAAATGCCTTCGGCGTAGAGATGCTGCGCGAACTTATCCACGCGCGCTTTCAATTGTCCGTAGGTGAGGGCTTGCCCTTGGAACTCGAGGGCGATGCGATCGGCATAACGCTCGGCGCACCACTGGAAATAAGCGGGCAGCGTTTCTTCCACCGGGGAGGCCGAGACGGGCGGGACGATGGTGTCGAGTCTGTTACGATTGCGCAAGATGCCCCCCGATGCCGGTCTGGGACGGGTGTTCCGTACCTCACGCAATTTTTAAGCTACTGCTTCATCAAAGTCAAAAGGAGTTCTCGGCCCAGATCCCCGGCCAGCCTCTGGGGAAGGTCCAGGTCGTTATCGAGGAACCAGCTCCGGGACGCTTCCGGATGAGGGCCGATGACGCCCACTTTCCCTTTATAATAAGGGGCGACCATCGCGGCGATCTCGCCAGGGCCGTGGCCGTTGCGGTTTTTGTAGCGCGCGAGGACCTGCGTCTCCATCGAGAAGGGATTCTGCTCGGAGAGGGCGAAGAACGGGCCGTCCTGGAAGTACATGAGACGAGGATGATGGCCCCATTCGAGTTCGATCACGGTGTCGTCGTCGTCTTTCACTTCAGCGTGCCTGAGCGCGATGTATTCGTCGGCTTTTCCCGGGATGATGTCGAATCCCGGCTGGCCCGCGAGATAACCGCCCATGCAGCTGCGGAGATAACGGCCGCCGCCGCGGATGTAGTTCCGGATGATGTTCTTATAGGGCTTCATGTAGCGGTTGAAAGTGC
>JASLCY010000174.1 GCA_030151925.1 Oligoflexus sp. | reverse complement strand
AGGTGCAGCACGCGACGCAGCTCTACGCGGCCGCGATCAATATCTGCAAGACGGGCAACCTCAAGGGCATCCTGCACTTCAACAAGGCCCTCGCGCATCTCAGGGTCTCGGAGGTCGACGCCGCCCGCATCGAGCTCGCGAACTCGGCGCTCTATCCGGGTTCGAAGGTGTACGAACGCGGTCAGGCCATCCTGAAGAAGCTCGAGCAGAAGCTCGAACCCGATATCACCCTGCGCACGCCTTATATGGAACGCGACGGGATGGTTCCGCTCCCCTCTGCCGAATGGCGGGAGTCGAGCATCAAGGCCACTGTGTGTCTGTTGGGAATTTACCGATATACCCCGATCGAAACCAACGAAGCGGCTTCTTGATCGAAGGGGCCGATGAGGTGAACGAGGTGCGGCCGGGGGCTGCACCGGAGTGAGCTCATAAAGGAGGAGCGGATCCGACCGAACGGATCACAGCTCCTGCTTTCGGATCGATCACTGACCGAAATGACGAACGTATTTCACGAGATCCTTGATCTCTTCATCCTTCAGAGCGCCGCCCCAAGGAGCCATGTTCGCGCTGAGGCCCACCGAAGCTCCACCTTCTTTGATGACTTTAGCGATGCGAGCGTCGTCGACCTTCGCCTGCCAAGCCTTGTCCGTGAAGTTACGGGGTTTCGGATTCAGAGCCGCACCAGCGGGGCCGTCGGCCTTGCCGTCAACGCCGTGGCAAGCCGCGCAGTAGGTCTCGAAAGTCTTCTTGCCGGGAGCTTCAGCGGCGGGCGCGACTGCGGTGCCATTCGCCACAGCTTCCGACTGCGCTTTTTTATCCTCCTCCTGCTTTTTCAAGAAGGTCTCGTATTCCTCTTTAGGCTCGTAATCTTTCTTCGTGTTCCAATCACAAGCGGTAAGAGTCGCAAGAAAAGCAGCCGAAAGTATAAGATAGCGCATGTATTCTCCAAGAACGAAAACGATACTCCCAGACGTACGGGAAGGACGCCTCTGACATCATAGGGGTTTTAACATCCTAATTCTACGCTGACAAGGCCTTCTCACCAAAGGAAAAAGGGGCCAAAAGGCCCCTCGAATCAGAACGAGTACCCAGCCGAAACGATCGCGATCGACGGGGCGATTTCCATTTTCGCGTCCAAATTACCGCGGAAGTTGTTGTCCGCATAGGAATCGGCGCGAAGATGAATTTTGGCGTCCTCCATTACGATGCGTTGGTAAGTCGCACTAATGGCGAGACCCGACCATTTAAAGCTCGCACCGATCGAAGCCACGGTCCGATCGTTGTCGGGCGTGCGCGGCGTACGATGATCGTCGTCCACGACGCTCTGGTCATGACCGACGCCGGCGCGGAGCGTCCACATCTCAGCCAGGTGGTAGTCGGCGCCGATCGCGTAGTAGAGGGAGTTCTTCCAATCGAGCTTGGTCACCGAGGTCTGGTTCGCCCAGGCGATGTCGAGCTCGTCGAAGGTCTTCCAGGTGGTTTCGGTGATGTTCGCGTAGATCGTGAAGTCGCCGACGACTTGGCCAACGCCGAGCGAGATCACCGACGGCAGCTTGAGGCTGAGCTCCGCGTCGTGGTTATCCGCGAAGCGGTTGTCGATCGCGGCGAGGCCGCCGCGGATCGTCGAGGCCGCTACGTTCTGATCCGACCAGGTTACGTCGCCGCCAGCCGCCTTGTGGTGGACCTGGCTCTTGAAGCTGAGGCCGACGCGGGTGCTGTCGGTCGGCTTCACGAGGATGCCGAGGCCGTAGCCCCAGCCGGTGTTCGAAGTGCCTTTGAACTTCGAGATCGAATCGGCTTTGCCGATCAGGGCGAAGGACTGCTGGGCGGCCGCCGCATAGGTCTGGGCCTGCTGCGCCGCGGCCTGGGCCGCCTGCGCGTTGCCGGCCGCCTGAGCCTGCTGCGCCGCGGCCTGGTACTGCTGCGCCGCCTGACCGTTCGCCGCGTAGGAGATCAGCCCGAGGTCGGTCGCCTGCGAGAGCTCACCGTCCGCGCGCTGCCAGTTGATCGAAGCGCCGATGGAGAACATCTCGTTGAGCTTGATCGCGTAGTGCACGCCGACGTCCATCGCCTGGAGATTGGTCTTCAGAGCCTGGTAACGGCCGGCCCAATCGTTCTTGTAATCCGTGTTCGTGCCGTAGGGCACGCCGAAGGTGAAGCCGATGCGCTGATCATCGGTGATCTGGAACACGCCGTAGACCGATGGGATGACCACCGTATCCGAGACGTCGTCGTTGCTCGTGCGCCCCTGGACGCCGGCGTAGCTCGCGCCCGTATATGCGCTGTAAGGCGAGGAGACGACGTTTTTCGCGTCGATGTTCGCGGACGTGCTATCGATGTTGACGCCAAGGTTCTGGCCCGTGACCGAAGTCATGGTCGCCGGGTTCGAAAGAACACCCGAGGCATCGAACGTATTCACGGTATCCGACGACAGCGAGGTGCCGGCGCTGGACGCACTGCTGTTGCGGAGGGCGAAACCCGCAGCATAGAGCGACCCCGAATACGTTAATCCGCTAAGAGTAAGGACAGACACCGACAGCAAGCGATTCGCATTCCGTTTCCGTAACTGCATA
>JASLCY010000163.1 GCA_030151925.1 Oligoflexus sp. | reverse complement strand
ACTCGAAACAGGGGAGGGGAACCCTCGCCTCGACGTCAGCGTCAGCTTCACGACCAACGGCCGTTGCCCGACCAAATTCATAGAGTCTCCGAGTTATCGCGGTTACGACGACAGCGCGCGCCTGCTCGCTTCGCACGGTTATATCGTGGCCTCGATCAATGCCAACCGAGGCATCACCGGACGTGATGGCGACGGAAGCGACGAAGGACTGGTCTATGCGCGAGGCAATCTCGTGCTTCGGCATATCGAAGAGCTTTACAAGTGGTCGCGGGATGGCCGCAATTCGAATCTGACGTTTGATCAGGACGTGGATTTCAAAGGCCGGATCGATCTCAGCAAGGTCGGCCTCATGGGGCATTCGCGAGGCGGCGAGGGCGTGCGTTACGCTTATAATATCTATAACAACAGCCCTTCGTCCTCGAAGTGGAAGGCGCGTATACCCGGATTGAAGTTCGGAGGCGTGTTCGAGATCGGTCCCGTCGATATGGGGACGAACGAGGGCAGCCGTAAAATCGAGGCGGCCGGCGTTGCCTGGAACGTGCTGATACCAGGATGCGACAACGACGTCTCCGATTTCGCCGGCGTAAATCCTTATGAACGCATGCTCGCCAATATCAACGACGGCCTGCCGAAATCGGTTTTCGTGGTTTGGGGCGCAAACCATAACTTCTTCAATTCGCAGTGGCAGGTTTCGGATGCGCCGCACGCCTGCGTAGGCGATCAAAAACCTCTCTGGGACACCAGCACCGCTCCTCTGGTCTCCGACTGGTTGAGCCAGGCGCCTACGGCTCGCATGGGGCTGACGGGCTCGACCCAGCAGATCGATATCGAAAGAGGCCTCCTGCTCGCCTTTTTCGATGCCAACCTCGGCAACGGCAAGGCGAATAAGCTCGATCATGTCTTCGATCCTCAGTACCGTCTCCCTCGCCAGGTTTCAAGCCTGGCCGATACCAGTCGCCAATACTATGTCGCTACCGATTCCAAGTCGGTTTTCGATGCGGACGGTTTTGTGAAAACGGCAAGCTCATCGGGTGATCTGAAGATCACGACGCTTCAGCAGCACGTCGCCGACAGCATCAAACTCCAATCTGCGGCCCTTGCCCCTTATGGTTACAAAGCCGAGCTTGATGAAGACTCCCTGATCCGCAACGCGGCCGTCATCGAAGGGCAGGGTTCGACCCAGGGCCGGTCCGTTTTCCTTCCGTTGAGTCAGGTGACGTCAGGGGAAGGTTATTGGACGCTCGACATCGGCCTGGCGTCGCGTAAGCCCTGTTTTACTCTCGATAAGAATTTCCAGCCGACCTGCGGTCCGGTCGAACTCGATAACAGCTTTAAGGTCGCACTGGTCCTCGAAGATGGTTCGTTGACCAAAAGCGTGAAGATCCAGGACTACGTTGAGCTCGAGAACTGGTACTCCGATTACTTCGCGCAGATCGGGGCGCAGAAGCCGGAGGTCTATTATGAGTATATCCCGGTGCTTTACCAGACCAGCCGCTTCGAACTTGCCGATTTCGGTGTGAGCAGCCAAAGGATCAAAGGCGTCCAGTTTACCTTTGATTCGGGGCACGAGATCGCGCTGCTCGTCGACTCGATGCGTCTGACCAAAAAGCAAGACTAGTTTTACTTGACGCTATCATAAAAAGATTGTTGCCACGTTACATCGGGCTGCCCGTTGCGAATATTCTCACGGGCAAATTTGAGCATGACGTCATAAGCATCGCTGGGCGGCGTTCCGCCTTCGCGAATATAATCCGTCACGCGTCTGTAACCATCGTTCATCGGTATGGTCCAGAGGGCCTTGTCGTGCGAGATTTTCTTGAAAGTCCAGGGGAAGCTTCCTGCCAACGTTTTCTGGGACCAGAGACTGATGTCCCTCAAGTTCTGATCGTCGGTCTCGCCGAACTCACCGAGGATCAATGGAATGTTCAGGCGGTTCGTCAGGGCTTCGCGTCCCACGGTGTCGGCGAGAGGTCCGTAGTGATGGATCTCATAGACGAGTTTATTGTCCCATGGCTGCGAGATGCCCGTGCTGCTTCGAACGGTCTTATCCGTCCAGTCCAGCTTGCTGAGGTCCGAGCCCCACCAATTGCCTTCGGCTACGATCAGATGCTGGGTGTCGACCGATCGGATCGCGTTCCTCAAGGTCACGAGCGAGGGGAGAAGTTCATACTCCCGACCGGGCTGGGGCACGGGTTCGTTAATGAGGTCGTAACCCAGAATCGTCGGCTCGCCCTTATAGCGCGATGCAAAATGCTGCCAAACCTTGGCTGCTATCGCAGCGTTGTCCCCATCCCAGAAACGAACGCTGTCCCTGGGGTGCGAGGCGTTTGAATCGACATTATCCGAATGATCGCCAGGGTTTTGGTAACCGGGCGCCCCATGCATCACCGGCAGCACATACAGGCCGTACTTCCGGCAAATCGTGACGAGATTATCGAAGAACTCAAATCCCTCATCGCTGAGGGCTTGATTTTGCCAGAACAGCTTATAGTTGAAAGGGGCTCGGACCGCATTGAAACCAAGGGCCTTGAGGTCGGCGATCGCCTTCTCGTCGACGTAGTGGAGGCGCCACTCATATTCGAATTGGGCCGCTTTCTCAGCGCTTTGAAAGGCCTGGGTCAGCGATTGGAGGATCTGGGAATGCGTTCGGTATTCATAGTCTCCGACCATGATATAACCTTCCCAGACGAGCCAGTTCCCGAGATTTATGCCTTTGAGGAAGAGCTTCTTTCCGCTGCCGTCGACTATGTCCCGGCCTTTGACGTTCACGAAAGCCGGCGCGTTTTCATGGTTCCCGTTCGCTGCGGAGGACGTGTCTTCGACCTGAGACTGTTCCGAAGATCCCTGAGACGCGTCGGCGTCGTCGGTCGGATTCGATCCGGCCTGATCCTGCGAAGCTTCCGATGCGGAGACGGCCGCCGATTCCGCGGAATGAATCGGGGCCTGGTTGTCCGCCTTATCACGCCGATCAGAGCAAGCATTGGCAGAAAGAATGATCATGGCCAGGGGAAATGCGGAAAATTTCGCAAATGAGAGCAACAGGCACCTCGTGCTGCGCGGGTCGATAGGGATGAGTTTTGTACTATTATCTTAACAAGGAAGTCGGAGAGCCCATAAGAGTCGATCGCAGGCGACAGCCTGGGGCGGGCGATTACGACTCTCGATTAGGGCTTGCGGGTGAGATCAAGAGCTTACTTGCAGTCCAGGCACGACCATTCGATGGTTCCGTCGCCGATATTGCCGAAGCGCTGCATCGTGTATTTCTCGATATCGATCAGGAATCCGGTTTTCTTGGAGTTCTCCGTGCAGCATCCGTCGCAGTCCGAGTCGGAGCATTCGTCGTAGACTTTGGCGTCGATCGTCTTCGCGCCTTTTCTCAGCCGCAGGGTCTTTAGTTTATAGGCCTTAAAATATTTCGAATGGACGGCGATGATATTGTTGGCCTTTACCCAATCCTCGGTTTGTTTGTCGTCGAGAGCGGCAAACATCCCCTCCCAGGCGCAGCCATTGTATTTCAGGCATTCCTCGCTTCCGGGGTCAGGATAGGACTCATAATTGGTCAGGTCGGCTTTCTTCCAGACCAGTGTCGGCGGGATCGGGCTCTCTTCCTGGGCGGTGTCCGGATTCGAGGCATCCGGGCCGGTCGGGATGCTTTCGCCCTCATCAGACGGTGACTGTTCGGTTGCCGCGGAGTCGGCCGGAGGCTGCGTAACCTCACTGATCCTGCTGAACTGCCGTCATTTGCCGATTGCTGGGAGGAGGGGGCGGGGGAACAAGCCAAACAGAGACCGAGTAGGAAACAGAAACCAATTTTCATGATTACCTCTTAGCGACTTTTAAATGCGCCTGCTGTCTTCCGTGGAAGACAGGAAATCAATGTCGAAAATCTGGGCTTTGAAGAATTAAAACAGCTTCTGGTGAGGAGGTCGAGAATAAAAATATCCCGCCTGGAGTTGCGTTTCAGATGTCTTAAATATAAATATTGTAGTAACTACACTTTTGTATTTGATATTAATTTGTATCGAGTGTAGTTTAATGAATGGGTCCTTCTCTGGATCGGGACCAGGAGTCTTCAGAATGGGTTTACGAGAGAAAAAGAAGGAAAGAACCCGTAAGCTTATTGCGGATATAGCCCGCGACCTCTTCATCGAGAGGGGGTACGGAGACGTTACTGTCGCCGAAATAGCCGAGAAGGCGGAAGTCGCGGTTACGACGCTGTTCAATTACTTCCCGACCAAAGAATCGCTGATCTTCGACCTCGAGGACGAGATCGATACCGATATTCTGGCGACGATTCGAGACCGAAAGAAAGACCAATCCATTCTGGATGCCCTTCATCACTACTTTCTCTCCAGCAAATTGTTCAATCCGCCCAATAAAAAGACCTTCGCGGGATTTGCGAAGCTTATCCGTTCCTCGCCTGAGCTGAGCTCCTACCTGCGCGGATTGTGGGGCCGCTACGAGAACACCCTGGCCAAGGAAATCCAGGGCGAGTTCGGGGCGAATAAACTCGAAGCCGAATGCCTGGCCAAGCTGGTTTTCGAAGGGGTGAGCTTCGCATGCAACTCGCCGGCTCCTAAGGATACTTTGAATTTCACGTTTAAAATCCTGAAAAATGGCTGGGATAAATAGCCTCCACACAAGCAAGAGACACCCCATGAGCAACGATCAGAAGCAGCCGGTTTACGATGTCATCATCTCTGGAGCCGGGCCCGTAGGGCTTTTCCTGGCCTGTGAACTGGCCCTGGCCCGATGCTCGGTCCTGATGCTCGAGAAGGCGGAGGATCCGCACTCGCCCTTGAAGCAGGTCCCTTTCGGAATCCGCGGACTCTCCGCGCCGTCTATCGAAGCCCTCGACCGCCGTGGGCTGCTCAGCGAGCTCGAGCTCCATAAACGCCTTAAGAATCCCCACTCTCATGCCGTGCAGGGCGCGCGTCGCCAGGTAGGGCACTTCGCGGGCATTCCTTTCCATGAAGGCAATATCGATGCCTCCCAGTGGATATATCGTCTCCCGAGCTCGACCGATGCGAATCTGCTCTCTGAGATGGCGGAACTTGAAACGATCCTGGCCCGTCGCGCCGAAACCCTGGGCGTAAACATCAAACGCGGTTTCCCCACGACCGGTTTTCAGCAGACCGAGGATGGGGTTGCTGTTCAGTCAGGGGAGCAAACCTTCCAGGGGCGATGGCTGGTAGGTTGTGATGGGGCCCGCAGCGTCGTTCGTAAGGCGGGCGGTTTTGAATTCGCCGGCACGGAGCCGGAATTCACCGGTTATTCGGCTAAGGTTGAGCTCGCCGATCCAGAAAAACTCAAGCCAGGCCGCAACCCGACCCCAACGGGCATGTATCAGCAGTCTCAGCCGGGTTATCTCAATATGCAGGATTTTGACGGCGGCGCGTTTCATAATTCCGGCAAAGCCATCACCCTCGAACACCTGCAGGATGTGCTGCGTTATATCTCGAACACCGACGTCGTCGTCAAAACCCTGCATTTCGCGACAACGTGGACGGATCGGGCCCGGCAGGCCACAGCCTATCGCCAAGGGCGGGTGCTTTTAGCGGGTGATGCCGCGCATATCCATTCACCGCTCGGCGGCCAGGGGCTGAACCTGGGATTAGGGGATGCCATGAACCTCGGGTGGAAGCTCGCGGCCACCCTACAAAAGAAGGCGCCCGAGGGTTTGCTGGATACCTATTATACCGAACGATATCCGATCGGGGCTCAGGTCCTGGATTGGTCACGCGCGCAGGTCGCAGTCATGAGGCCGACCCAGTCTTCCCAAGCTTTGCACGCGATCCTGCGGGATCTGATCGATACGCGCGACGGCGCGACCTATATCGCCGCAAGGGTCTGGGGGATTTTTGCGCATTATAATCTCGGCGATGGGCATCCTCTGGTCGGCTCCAGCGTTCCCAATTTCGAGTTCGAAGACGGGACAAGGCTCGGCGAACTTATGCACGAAGGTCGGGGGATGCTGCTCGATTTCGGTGGGCAGGCGGCTCTCAAGGCTTTGGCGAACGAATACGGCGATCGGCTCAAGTATGTTTCGGGCCGCGGAAAAGAAACCCTGGGTTTGAAGGCTGCCCTGGTTCGTCCCGATGGGATCGTCGCCTGGGCTGCGGATGGCGAGCCTGACGAGCAGGCTCTGCGGCAAGCGGCGGCTCTCTGGTTTCTCTAGTCTTTATTTGCCGTCGGGGCTGACGAAGAGCACTCTAAACGTCCCTAGCATGATCTTGATATCAAAACGAAGGGAACGCCTGCGAATATAAGAAATATCGAGGCGGACCCAGTCGTCGAAAGCGACCCTGTTCCTGCCGCTGATCTGCCAGATCCCTGTCATGCCTGGTTTAACGGCTAAACGCTGGAGCTGCCAATGCCTGTAGGTCTTGACCTCCTTACGAAGTGGAGGTCTCGGCCCTACCAGGCTCATATCGCCCTTCAAGACGTTCAAGAATTGCGGAACCTCGTCGAGGCTGAATTTCCTAAGCCATTTGCCGACCGCGGTCACACGCGGATCGTTTTTCATTTTGAAGGCCGAACCTTTTTGCTCGTTGAGCCCTTCTAAGGAGGCCTGCAGCTGCTGCGCGTTCACGACCATAGTCCGAAGCTTGTACATGACGAAAGGCTTCCCGGCCTTTCCTATCCGCACCTGCTTGAAGAATACCGGGCCTTTCGAGCCGATTTTGATAAGGGGAATAGCCGCTATCATAAAGGGCGAGAAGAGGGTCAGGCCGATGAGGCTGCCGAGAATATCGAGCAGGCGGTGCACGGCCTCGTAGTTCTCCGCCCTTTCCACGACGGGAATGGAATTGGATCTTAAGACCCCGACCTTGGCCTCGCTGGTATCGCCCCGTATGTTTCGTTCGTGGCAGCGACGCTCGAAAGTATGGCTCCTCGGCTGCCAGGGATTAAGAAGACTTGAATTCCTCACCGCAAACTCCAAGCTGTTGGGACAGGCTTGGAGTTGCAAGAAAGAGGGTCTTACACGACACAGAATAACCCATTGAAAATATGGGTTATTTTTTGAAATTGGGTGTCTGGAAATCAGTCAGTGTTGATCGGGATAGCACCTGACGATGCCCTGGAAGAGGTGGTTTAAGCCTCGCCGCGACCGACCGCCTGGCTAAAAAGCGCGAATTCTCGCGGTACTTCGGCCTCGAATCGAATGACCCTTCCATCACGGGGATGCGTGAATCCCAGGACCCTGGCATGCAAAGCCAGGCGTTTATAGGTCCAAGCCCGGTGGCGGGCCAGGGCGGGTTCGTACCGGTCGTCCCCTAAAACCGGGTGGCCCAGCTCGGAGAAATGGGCCCGGATCTGATTCCGCCGCCCGGTTTCGAGCCTGACTTTGATAAGGGTCGCATCGGAGTAGCGTGCGAGGACTTGATAATGGGTGATGGCGAGCTCGCCTTGATCCGCCGATCTTTGCGTGAGGGATTTATCGCTGCGCAGATAACTGCGGATCTCGCCCGTCTCGTCTTTGACGACGCCGGCGACGATAGCGAAATATTCCCTTTCGGGTTTCCGGCCCGCGAACTGGCGAATCAAACTCTCCGCGACCTCCGGCCTATGGCCGAAGACCAGGAGGCCCGAGGTGTCGCGATCGAGGCGATGGACGATGGCGACCTTGGAGCGGCGCTTCTGCGAGCCATAGAGATGCTCTGACAGCAGGTCCACGAGATTACGCGATTCACGGCGATCCGTTGGAACCGTCAGAAGGCGGGCCTCCTTGTTCACGACCACGATATCGTCATCGTTATAGACGATCTTGAAGCCCTGCGTGCTTCTCTCGCGCGGCTTTTCCTTATAACGCCGGTGCCTGTCGTAACGGAGCTTGAGTTCGTCCCCGGCCTGCATGGAGGCGGCTGGATTCGTCTCGGCCTGGCCGTTGATCAGGATGGTCTCTTGCTCCATGAGGGCGCGCACCTCAGCCCGGGAGAATTTGAGAACCTTCGCCAACAGATGATCCAGACGAGTCTCGTCGCCCGCAAGAACCCGGTAGGTAAAGTCCTGATAAGCCATGGGAGGTGCCTTTCTTAAAACGGACGATCGCCTGGCGGAATAGAAAAACCCTCGCTAACGTCTTCGTTAGCGAGGGTTTTTGGTGGAGACTAGGAGGGTCGAACTCCTGACCTCTAGAATGCAAATCTAGCGCTCTACCAACTGAGC
>JASLCY010000108.1 GCA_030151925.1 Oligoflexus sp. | reverse complement strand
TCTTGTCGCAGGCGCCGCCTTCCGTTCCGAGCGGGCAGGGATCGCAGGCATCGCCGATGCCATCGCCGTCGGCATCGACTTGTTTGCCGTTATCCATGGGACGGATCGGGTTGAAGACGGCCGGGCAGTTATCGATCTCGTCCGGCACGCCGTCGCCATCCTGATCGCCGGCTTTCACGCCCGCGTATTCACCGTCGCGGGTCGGCAAGCACGAGGGCTCGTCCGCTGGGGCTTCACAGAAATAAAGGGGGTAATGGACCTGCTTGTTCTGCGTGTAGGACAGGAGGCCACGGATGTCGGTGATGCCCGAGGGCTCGAGCTCCTTCAAGCCGTCCTGGAAACAAACGGCCTTGCTTTCACCGCAGACGGTGAGCGCGTCACAGCTCTGACCGAGGCCGCTCAGGATCTCGCTGTCACCGTACATGGGTTTGCCGCCCTTGAGGACGAGGACGGTATCCTTGGCTTCGGCCTGCATCAGCGAACGATAGGGATTCGCCGCCTTCAGGTCGCGATAGACGGCGATATCGGCCACATAGCCTTTTTGAAGACGCCCGAGCTTCCCGTCGACTTTCATCGCCGCGGCCGCATCCGAGGTCATCATCATCCAGAGCTCTTTATCGCTGAACGCGCCGTTGAAGTTCTTCTCGTTGAGATCCGCCGCGCACTGCATCTCGCGCAGGAGGTGGGCCGACCCGGAAGGCGCCCAGTCGGTGCCGAGGGCGATATTCACGCCGAGGTTCTTCATGATCGTGACGCTGGCGGTGTTCCCGTAGAGGGAGATGTTGGAGCGCGGCGACCAGATAACGGCGGTGCCGCGATCGGCGAGCAATTTGATGTCGCTCGCATCGAGGCCGACGCCGTGGACGATCGTGTTGCGCGCCTGCACCGCATCGTAGCCGCCGGCCTGCTTCCCGCTGAGGCAGAGGAACTCATTGCGCGCCGCGGCGTCGATGCCTTCGGCCACGTGCATCAGATGCTCGCCGAAGCGGAGATAATCCAGCGAGCTTTCGCGCGAGTACATGCAATCGTCGACGCGGAAGGCATAATCGTCGGATGATTCGAGCGGGAAGGTATCGTAGGCCATCGCTTCGGCATCGAGGCCCTCGAGGTCGCTCGCGTTATCGAGGTTGCGGGCGAAGCCCTGGATGGCGTTGGAGCCCGCGATCGACACCGTTCCGACCATGAGCTGGCGAAGTTCGCCGAGCGCGATCTCCGGAGCGCCGCCGGATACGGGGATCACGAGTTTCTTATGGGAGCGTTTGCCGCCTCGCCAGTCGTTGCGGTGCTCGTAGTGCTCCGTATGGTCCTGGGGCGGGACGTTCGCCCAACCGAGATGGTCGTGGCCATTGATGAGGCCGGGCGAGATGATGCCGCCGGCGCACGAGATATGGGTCGCTTCGGCAAAAGCCGGATCCTTGTAGCAATCGCAGCCCGAGCATTGGATGAGGCCCTTGTTGTCGAGCAGGACCTGACCGCCCGGGATCACGCCTTCGGGGGCCAGCAGGGTTCCTTCGATGTAGATCGATCCGTTCGTGCCCTGGTGCGTGACCTCGCAGGTCCGCGCCTTGTTCTTCGACTCCAGTTCATGGCTGCAAGTCGAAGTCGCGATCCCCGAGAGCTGATCGTTGGGGACGTCAGCCGTCGATGCATCGCTGGGAGAGGAAGGATCGGAAGTATGGGAGTCGGTGGAATTGGAATCGATAGGAGGATTGAGATTCGAATGCGGGACGGGAGGCGAGGAGGAATCCTTGGAGTCTTTGTGGCAAGCGCTCGCTAGCCATAAACAAAGAAGGAGACCACATCGCTGCCAAACACGGGATTTGTTCCTGATTGCCATGACGAACCTCATGAATATGCGAGAGATTCATATCACAGCAGAGTCATTCCTCCCTATTAATTTCATGTAAAGGTCTTAAAAAAATACCGCGCTTTCGAACAATATTTTTAATTCAGTACGGCCTCGCGGCATGAGCTCCGTGAAAAATTCAACCGAATGCGTAGGTTGCCATATCCACGCCGAACACATGATCCACAAAGAGCGTACGGCCCTGATCCGCACCGGCCGCACCGGCGACGACCAGCAGCGGCACGAGGTGATCTTCCCGGGGATGAGCGAGCCGAGCCGCGGGCGCCTGCTCCCACTTCAGCAATTTTGCATTGCGCTCCGCCGCATCTTTCTCGGCTATCGTCTCGCCGAGCCAACCGCCGAATTGCGCGGATACGGGTCCGGCCGCGGCCGAACCGAAACCCCGCATGTTGTGGTAGCTCAAACCGCTGCCGATGATCAGCACCCCTTCATCGCGCAGGGCTTGGAGCGCTTCGCCCATGCGGATGTGCTCGGCGGGTTTGTAGTTCCTCTTGATCGACATCGATACGACCGGAACCTCCGCCTCGGGATACATGAGGTAGAGCGGGACGAACGTCCCGTGATCGAAGCCTCGGGTCGGGTCGGCAAAAGCCGGGATCCCCGCTCGTCCCAGGAGTTCTTCCACGCGCTGCGCGACCAGGGGCGCCCCGGGAGCCGGGTATTTGATCTGATAGGTATAGGGCGGAAAACCTCCGTAATCATAAACCATGGGCGGATGCTCGGCGCTCGAGACCGTGAAATCATCGGTCTCCCAATGCCCGGAGATCGAGAGCACGGCCTTCGGCTTCTCGGGCAGCGTCTTGGGGATCTGCCCCAGCTCGTACGCGGTTTTCTTGAACTGCGCGGCCATCTCCGGGATGTAGGGCCAGGGCCCACCGCCGTGGGAAATGAATAGGACGGGTAAGCGGGGTCCGCTCATAACAACTCCTTTTCAGGCGATGAAAGCCTGCTTATGCGCGCTCAGGAAGTTTTCCAGCGTAGTCGGCTCGCTTCCCGCCAGATCGCGCACGGCGCTCGTCACCGTCGCCATGGTCCCTTGTTTCGCCGCGAGGTCGAACGAGAGGAAGAGGTTCGCATAGGCCTCCGGTTGTCCCGCCGCGACCAAGGCTCCTTTGAAATCCGAAGCCGGCATATCGAGGACTTTGATCGGCTTGCCGGTGATCCTCGTCACGATCTTCGCCAGCTCCTCATAGCTAACCGCTTTTGGCCCCGTGATGTCGAGCACGGAATTGCTCGCATCGTCCGAGCTCAGCGCTGCGGCCGCGGCACGGGCGCAGTCTTCACGAGTCACGTAGGAGATGCGGCCCAATCCTTGCGCGCCGATGAGCGTCCCGCTCTTGACCGTCTGCGGCAGGGTCCAGAGCAGATTATCCGCGTAATAGTTGTTGCGGAGGATCGTATAGCTCAGCCCGCTGTCGAGGATGAGCTTCTCGGTCTCCACGTGCTCGGGCCCGACGAGCGCCAGCGAACGGTCGGGATTCACGAAGGAGGTATAGATGATATGTTTCACGCCGGCTTGTTTCGCGGCCTCGATCGCGTTCTTGTGCTGGGCCACTCGGCCGCCGATCGTATCGGTGCTGATGAGCAGGAGGCGGTCGGCTCCGGCGAAGCCTTTGACCGTTGCCGCCTTATCGTTGAAGTCCACGGCGCGGAGGGCGACGCCGCGGCTCGCGAAATCCTTGAGTTTTGAAATGTCGCGGGTGGTGGCGATGATGGACGATGCGGGAACGCCGCGGGCGAGCAAGACTTCGAGCACGCGTTTACCGAGATGGCCGGAAGCGCCCGTAACGAGCAGTGTGGAAGAATGAGACATGGAGAGCTCCTTTATGTTTCCGAAGGCGGGCCTGGGGCGGCGCCTTATAAAACACTTTACGGCAGCTTCGAGAATATGCATAAGATGGGAAAATAAGGAAATTATGTACAAGATATTGGATAATCAGACGTGGATATAGATGCTGTCAAAGTCTTTGTTAAGGTCATAGAAACAGGGAGTTTTTCTGGCGCCGCTCGCGTGCTTAAAATGCCGAAGACCACCGTTTCCGCCAAGGTCGCCGCCCTCGAGAAACGCCTCGGCGTGACTCTGATCCAACGGACGACCCGTCGGCTCCATGTGACCGACGCGGGCCAAACGTACTTTCGCCACTGCGCGCTCGCCATCAAGGAAATCGAGATAGGGGAGGCCTCTCTCTTCGCGAGCCAGGACCACCCCTCAGGCCTCCTGCGCCTCACCGCACCCATCGATATCGGGCATTCGATACTGCCTTCGATCGTCTGCGGCTACCTCAAGAAGTATCCCGACACCGAAGTCGAGCTCATCCTCACGAACCGCATGATCGACCTCGTCGGCGAAGGCGTGGATCTCGCGATACGCGTGGGGCAGCTCAAGGACTCCACTCTCGTCGCCCGCAAATTCTTCGATGTGAACGGCGGCTTCTGGGCCTCGCCCGCCTATATCGAGAAATACGGCAGCCCCGCTTCGCCGAGGGACTTCGTGAAGCATCAGGTCATCGTGCATCCGGCGATGAAGGCCAAGGGCTTCCAGGTCAGCGACGGCAAGACCACGCATACGCTCGAGATCAAATCGCGGGTGACGGCGGACGACATCGAGACGATCAAGGTGATGACGATACTCGGCAGCGGGATCGGCTGGCTTCCCGACTTCCTGGCGACGCCCGAATATAAAAAGAAGGCCCTCGTCCAGGTCCTTCCGAAGTGGAGGATCCTGAGCTCGGGCCACTATGCTTTCGTTTATCCGGGGCAGAAATATATGCCGCCGAAAGTGAGGGCTTTTATCGACCTCGCCACGAGTCTCATGGCGGAGCAGAAAAAGCCCAAGGGCTGATCTTAGAAGAGGTAGCCGAGGTCGACGCCGATGCGGGCGAGGTGGTCGGTGCGGCCGCCGCTGAGGAAGAGCGAGGCTTTTTTCCATTCCTTGCCGAAGCGCGCCTCAGCGCCGAAGTCGCCGAAACCGTGGTGATCGTCGTAACGCTGGACAGCGCCGGCGAGGAGACGGGCGCCCGCGACGAAGCCGTGGGTCTGGTAGCCGATCATCGGCGCGATGTGGGCCGAGTTCAGGCTCTGCGAGGCGTCGGTGTAATACGTGGTGAGCAGGGCGCTCAGTTCCAGGTAGAGGTTCGGGGAGGTCGGCGCGAAGATATAGCCGAGATCCAGGCCGTTACCGTTGTGGTATGTATCCATGCGATCGTGGAAGAAGCTCTCGTCCGCACCGGCGCGAACCGCGACCTTCCATTTGCCGCCGAGGTGAGGCGTGTCCGCGGTCACGGTGCTGGTCACCGCCGGCGTCGCGATCAAGCTGAGGTTTGAGGTATTGAAGG
>JASLCY010000096.1 GCA_030151925.1 Oligoflexus sp. | reverse complement strand
CCTCGATCCCCTGCTCATCCGCCGGATAATAATGGATATCGAGATAGTCGACAAGCTTCACGCCGGTCCGCTTCTGATAAGCGCAGGCCTGCTGCAGATACCAGGGCAGCAAGGCCGTCCCGCCGTGAGCCGCGCGATCGGGGCCCGACTTGCATTGGTCCTTCGCCGAACTCTGATAATCGCACCAGCCCCACGCGACCGGTCCGAGGATCTTCGCCTCAGGATCGGCCGCCCTGATCGCCCGCGCGTAGGCCGTGGTTCTGTCCCAGAGCTCGTCGTAACCGAGCTCCGGGCTTTTCAGGCTCTTGTCGCCGTAACGAATATCCTGATGCGTCTGGTGCCAGAGCATGGGTTCGTTGTCGAGCGCATAGAAGAGCGGCGCTCCCTTCCTGCCGCCATCTTTTTTCAGCAGCTCCCGATTGCGCTTCACCCACTTCGCCATGAAGTCCGGACTCGCCGGGACGGACGTCGCAGGAGGATCGCCCTTTTTAAGCGGCTGCCCCTTGGAATCTTTACCGTTGCCGGCATCACCGCGGCTGCGGTCCTGCTCCGCGCTTTCCTGAGGGCCGAAGGCTTTCACCGAGAACCCCCAGGCTTCGCCCCTATCCTTCGCCACCCAGCCGAGCGTCGGCACCGTGATGATCGTACCGAGACCTTTCTGGGCCTGCTTCAAGAGGATCGCGTCCGCATAGGAGAAATGCCCCTTCGCGGCTCCGACCTTATCCGCGTAGGGCAAAGGTGAATTCATAAAATACCAGTCGGCCCCGCTGTTCCAGGCGTTCGCCTCCCAGTTGTAGCGGCTGGTGGCATTGCCGCCGAAGCGGATCAGAGGATAAGGCAGCTCGGTATCGATGCGGCCCCAGGAAAGATCGTTGCGGCCGTAGATCAAAGCGCTGATAGGCTTCCGCGGGGCGTTGTCCTTGACCAGGACGGTCGCTTGAGCGGTAACGAGAGTGAAAATGAGGGGCAACATGGGAATCTCCACCGAGGCAAGCAAGAGAGACTCATGGTACAGTATTCCTGAGCGGAAGTCGTGCCCTGTCTCAAAACCCAGCAAGCAGGGGCTGCCCTGATTCGATCCGCATCTGTTCTATAAGGTTGGATTCATGCGTAAACACATTGCGGCTTTGGATGGTGTACGTGGCATCGCGATCTTCCTCGTGCTGATGACCCACTTCTTCGGCCACATGCGCATCACCAATCCCATCGACCGCATCCTCCTCGGCATCGCGGACCGCGGCGGCCTCGGAGTCGATCTCTTCTTCGTGCTCTCGGGCTTCCTCATCACCGGCATCCTCCTGGCGAGCAAGGGCCGCGACCGGCATTTCTTCAGGAACTTCTACATGCGGCGCACGCTCCGCATCTTCCCGCTCTATTTCGGTGTGCTGGCCACCGTGTTCCTGATCTTCCCCTGGCTGCCCTGGTTCCAGGGCCCTGAGCTCGACATGATGCGCGAGAAGCAGGCCTGGGCCTGGACCTACATGGTGAACTTCCTCTCCGCGAAAGAAGGCAACTGGACTCCCCTCGCCTATATCAGCCACTTCTGGTCCCTGGCGGTGGAGGAGCATTTCTACCTCTTCTGGCCGCTCGCAGTGTATTTCGCGAGCCGTAAGGGCCTGATCCGCCTCAGCTTCGGCCTGATCCTCTTCTCCCTCGCCTTCAGCATGGGAGCGGTGATCGCGGGCTGGAGCGTGGTGGCCGTCCGCGTGGTGACGCCCGCCTGCCTCGCGGGGCTTTGCCTGGGCGGCCTGGCCGCGGCCCTCGTCGATCGCCTGGACTTCCGCAAGGCGCTTATCGTGGCCGCTGCGGGCGTCGGCCTGAAGGTTGTGGTGGAAACCCTGGAATGGTTCGGCATCGGCAGCCACGACCTCCTGCTTCCCCTGAGCACCTTCGCCTGGGACCTGCTCTTCATCAGCCTCGTCCTCGGCGCTTGGTTCGCCGAGCCGAAGACCTGGTTCCACAGCCTGCTCACCTGGCGTCCGCTGGTCTTCCTCGGCAAGTACAGTTACGGCGTCTACGTCTTCCATCTGCCGATCTACTGGGCCCTCAGCCAAAGGCAGTCCATCGAATGGTTCGAGCTCCGCGTGGATTCCTATACGGCCGCGGTGCTCCTGAACGGCGTTTTGAACCTCGTGCTGTCGATCCTCATCGCGTTCATCAGCTACCACCTCTTCGAGAAGCGTTTCCTCAGGCTCAAGGTCAAATACGAATAATGAAAAGCGGCGCCTTATCGCTGAGGCGCCGCCCAAGATGAAACGGGAAGGCTGCGCAGACAGCCTTCCCGTCGTTTTTATGTCGATCGTTATCGTTCGGGCCGAAGGATCAGGGGCGAGCCATCACCGACTGGGGAACGTAAACCTTAGCCGTCGTGCCCGGTACGATCCAGGAAAGCTCCAGGGCGATGCGCTCTCTGGGACCTTGGAAGTACTTGAGGCGAACGTCGTGGACGCCGGCCGAGAGGCTTACGACAGCGGATTTTTCCACCGGCATGTGCAGGCCGTCGTCGTTGATCGTCTGCTGGCCGTCGATAGAGAGGATGCTGCCGTCGTCCGCGTTGAGGAAGAAGGTATAGCTGCCGGCGGTCTCGATGTTCAGCTTGAAGTGCGCGTCGATCGCGAACCATTCGATGAGATCAGCGGAAACGCCCGGGAAACCGTCCGTCCATACGCGCGGTTGGATATCGAACTGGTTCAGGCACACGGCGCCGATCGGAGCGAGGATCGAGAAGTCGGGCAGGACGGTGGTGTTGTCCGGCAGTTTATAGAGTTGAGCGAGCACCGGCGCATCGAGGTTGGTGTCGCAATTCTTGAAGATCGCGTTCGGAGCATCGGTGATAGGAGCCGTTGAACCGGTATCGGGAGCCAAAGGATCAGGCTTATTGTCTTTATCCTTGTCCTTGTCGCCCTTGGAGGACTTCGATTGGTTCACGCCGTCTTCGCCGTTGAGAGTCGTGCCGTTGGCTGATTCGATGGGAACCGCGAGGCGTTTCGCGCCTTTGTGATCCGTGCCGCAGCCCAAAAGAGCCAGGAGGGGAAGGCAGGTCAATGCAAATTTTCTGGTCAACATATTCGCATACTCCGAGGGTGGTCCTTAAATCCTGTTTCGCTATATCCCAACTCCACCAAGGGCTCAAGACAAAACAAGTCGCGAACAACGCATCAGGCATGGGTTTCAAGGGAAATGTCGATCAATTTTTTGAATACACCTCGAATAACCGATTGATATTATCCACCAATATATAGATTTTTATTGACGAGGCGCAGCGCAAGCTCGGTAAAAGTTTATGAATAACGAATTTGAGGATTTTTAATGAGCCTTTCCTTGGGCCCAAACCAGGACGGGCGCGGGGAGTGGTATCCAGGGATACGGTCTGGTAAAATTGAACAAAGATCCGATTTATGCAATCTCAAGGACCAGAGTATGCGGCTTGTTAGCGTTCACCGCGTTTTCCTATTTTTCCTCGCGTGTGGTTTGAGCGTGTTGTCCGGTTGCGGGCTCGCGAAGAAAACCCACGATTGCAAAACCGATGGCGACGGCTTGAAGGAAGGCGGCCTCGACGGCGAATCGCTGCAAGGCAAGGAGCTGGTGCTCGCGTTCCTCGAAGGCCCCTCCGAGGTGACCGCCGATATCGGCAAATACCTGAGCGGCGAAGGCATCTCCGGGACCTTCTTCGTCGCCGGCGAGCATATCGACGAATATCGCGGCACGCTGAGGGATCTCAAGGCCGCGGGCCACATCATCGGCACCGGCGGCTACACCTTCAAGGGCCTGCAGGCGGCCAAGGATCCCATCATCGAACTGCGTTCGGCCGATGCGGAGATCGCCGACCTCACCGTGGGCAACCAGTTCTGGCTTTACGGCAAGGCCGACAGCCTCTCGACCGACACTCACTCCCTGCTTTATAACGCCGGCCTCGGCAAATACGTGGGGCCCATCCACGAAGACACCGGCAGCGCCTCCTTCATCGACGACGAGGAATGCTGGAAGCAGGGCAAGTCGGTCCAGGAATGCGGCCAGAACTATATGAACGAGATCCAGCGCATCGTGCACGGCATCGTCGCCTTCCACGACAAGGACGCGAGGACCGCTCAGATGCTCGAGCTGCTCATCCCGGCCCTGAAAGATTCGAATTTCACCTTCACGCGCCTGGACCAGGTCCCCGCTCTGCGTTCGGCCCTCGCGAAGAGCGGCGGGACCGCGGACGCGACGCCTGCGAATGAATCGTGCGACGTCTATGAATAAGGAAAGCCGAACGATGCGTTTACTCTCCCTCGGATTCTCGCTCCTTCTCGCTTTCGCTCAAGTCGGCTGCTTCTTCCGCATCCCGGCCGACGACATCAGGAGCCTCGAAGGCGGCAAGACCTTCAACCGCCAGGGCAACTACCTGATCGGGCCGAACGACGAGCTCGACGTCACGGTCTTCGGCGAGGAGAAGCTCGCCGGCCGTTACACCGTTTCGCCCGCGGGCATCCTCACCTTCCCCCTCGTGGCGCCGATCAACGTGCAGGGCATGACCGCGGCCCAGCTGACGAAACGCCTCGAGAACGCGCTCGAAGGCATCGTGAAGAAACCCCGCGTCGCGGTCTCGCTCCTGGCGAGCCGCAGCTTCACCGTTTACTTCAGCGGGCAGGTCGCGCACGTCGGAGCCGTGAACCTCACGAGCGAGACCACGTTCCTCCAGGCCCTGACCCTGGCCGGCGGCCCGACTCCCTTCGCGACCGGCCGCATCGTGCTGATCCGCAAGAGCAACGGCAACAAGGTGCATCGCTACTCCATGCGCTACGAAGATATCCTCTCCGGCGAAAAGTTCCTCGACTCCGTCTCGCTCGAGAGCGGCGACGTTGTTTACGTCGAATAATAGGAACCCTGAATGCCTTTACGCTCTCGTCCCCGCTGCGTCCTCGTGAGTTTGGCCTCCCTCGGGAGTCTCCTTACGGGCCGGGCCGTGGCCGAGATCCCCCACTCCACCGAATATAGCTACGAGCATTCGAACAGCCTCGAGGAAGCGGCGCAGAAGTTCAAGAACAGCTCGCGCGATGAGACGACCTTCCTCGTCGATCAGGCCGTGATCAACTCCTCCAAGAGGCAGATGGATGCGACCGATACCGGGTCGCTCGCCTACGCGCTCGGCGTGGACCAGGACGGCCATTCCCTCGAGCGCCTGCGCCTCGGGCAGAGCTGGGCGCGCATGCAGGGCGTCCATACCTATCACCTGGACCTCGCGGCCAACTTCGAGAATTATCACGGCGCCCTCTCCTTCCTCGACCTCGAGCACCAGAACATCCTCGCCGAGCAGGGCGGCAACGCTCCGCGCAATCTTTCGGATTCCCAGGAATTCGACGGTTCGATCACCTTCGGCGACGCGATCCGCCTCGCGCAGTATACGGATCTGGCGGTCGATGCCTCGCATGCGGAAGGCCAGACGCAGACCGGCTCCTCGAGCGACGTCGGCGGCGTGCGCAAGGACCTTAGGCGCCTCGACCTCGGCACGCTGCGGTTCGAGCAGAGGTTCGGCCTCGCTTCGATCTGGGCCCGCGTCACGGATTCCGAGATCGTACTTCAAAACGAATCGGACGCGATCATCGGCCCGGCGAAGATCAAGCAGAGCACGCTCGATCGCGAGGCTCGCTACAACGTCCTGCTTTATCCGAGGCTCACGGGCAACATCGGTTACCGCGATATCTATACGAAGGCGAGCCAGGCCCTGCATACCTATCGCTCGGGCCCGGAAGCCGGCCTTAAATACGACGGCCAGATCTGGCTCTGGCAGGTCGAGGCCTTCCGTGCGGCCGCGGCCGGCAAGAACACCGAGCTCTTCGGCCTGGCTTCGCTGACCTGGCTCGTCGATCCGAACGATACCTTCAACGCCAGCATCACTCGCGACGTCAACCTCCAGGCCGCCTTCGACATCGCGCAGACGAACGTCGATCAACGGCTGGTCGCCAGGCAGGACAGCGCGACCGTCGCGCAGGTGAACTGGAATAAGAACGTCGGCCGCAGCCGGTTCAAACTCGAGGCGCAGCGCAGCCTGCTCGACGGCGGGACGAGCCATACTTATTTCACGCAGGGCTCGCTCGATTCCGGTTATTCCCTGACCCAACGGGATGAGGTGAGCCTTCTGCTGGTCGGTCGCAGCACGGATTATCAGCTGACATTGCAGGATCCTACGACGAGACGGAAATTCGAAAGCGCGAACCTCGGGTTCCGGCACTACCTCCCGGGCACGCTCACCGCCGTGGGCGGGCACATGTTCTGGATGGTGGCCTCCGGAGTCGAGCACTTCACGGAAAGCGCTCTCGACAACGCCGGCGATCGCGTGACGTTCACCTTCACCCTTGGCCAGACCGGGAATTTCTAAGGGGTTATCGCCTTGCGCAATCTATTTACCTGGACAGAGAACGGCACGCGCGGTGAGCGGAGCAAGACGCTCTTCGGC
>JASLCY010000201.1 GCA_030151925.1 Oligoflexus sp. | reverse complement strand
AAAAGATCCTCGACGAGACCCTGACCCTGTTTCCTCCTCCCGCAGCAGCCGTCGACCCGGAGAAGGAGCTCAATATCGCACCGACCATCACCATCGACGACTTCGGCAAGATCGATCTCAGGGTCGCGAAGATCGTCGCGGCCTCGCATGTGGAAGGCGCCGGCAAGCTTCTCCAGCTCACCCTCGACTTTGGCAATGGCGTGACGCGGAATGTCTTCTCGGGCATTAAGGCGACTTATAAGCCGGAAGACCTCGTGGGCAAACTCACGGTGATGGTCGCCAACCTCGCGCCGCGTAAGATGAAGTTCGGCGTCAGCGAAGGCATGGTCCTCGCGTCCGGAGACGGCGAGAAGCTGGCTTTGCTCTTCCCCGATACGAACGCCGTCCCCGGCCAACGCATCAGCTGAACGAGCATGACGGCGAAACTCGAGCTCCGCGCATTCCTGGAACTGAACGAGGGCATGGCCTTGCGCTATGTCCTCGATCGTTTGCATGAAGTCGAGGGAGCTTGGGACGAACCCGAGGAGCGGGCCGAGCACATGAGGCTTCTGCTCGAAGTCCTCGATTGGTCGCAGGCCCATTCCTCCGCCGCCGTTCGTCGCCTCAGCGCTCTCGGCGAGCGGATTCCCGAAGCTCCGACCTATCATCAGTTCATGAGCCTGGTCGCTCCCATCGAACGCGCTTATGGCCGCGGCGTGACCGACGCAGAAATCTCGGCCCGTTCAGCCGATCGCGAAGAGGCCGCCGCGGAAAAACTCCCGCTCGTCCTGATCGTCGATAATCTGCGCTCCGCCTTCAACGTCGGATCGATCTTTCGGATCGCTGAATGCTTCGGCGTCGCGCATCTCTATCTCTGCGGGTATACGGCCACGCCGGAGCAGGAGAAACTGCAGAAATCGGCTATGGGCACGTCCGAGCTGGTGTCCTGGAGTTGGCACGCGCGGGCGGTCGAAGTGCTCGAGGACCTGAAACACAAGGGCTATCACCTCTACGCGCTCGAGACGAGCGACAGCGCCGTCTCCCTCGATGCCTTCGCCTTCCCGAAGGAAAACACGGCCTTGATCTTCGGCAATGAACGCTACGGTCTGGAGTCGGATCTCTTGCGGCTCTGCGAGGCGGTCGTGGAGATTCCCTGCCAGGGAAGAAAGAACTCTCTGAACGTCGCGGTGAGTCTGGGCGTCGCCGTCCATGAGTGGCGACGCCAGTATTCGATGCTTTAATTCAAGAACAAACGCACCAGCTTATCCTTCATGGGCGTCCAGGGCGCATAACGCACGGGCATGTCGAACCAGGTCGCGGTCTGGAGTATCGCTTTTTGGTGCACGAAGCAGTTAAAGCTCGCCTCTCCGTGGTAGGCGCCGTAGCCGCTCGTTCCCACGCCGCCGAACGGTAGATTGGTGTTGGCCAGATGCGAAAGCGTATCGTTGATCGAAGCGCCGCCGAAACGGGCGCCGCGAACCGCCTTCTGCTGCTCCTCCTTGTCCTCGGAGAAGATATAGAACGCGAGCGGATGCTCACGGGCGTTGATGAACCGCAGGGCTTCATCCAGATTCGCCACGGTGAGGATAGGCAGGATAGGTCCGAAGATCTCTTCCTGCATCACCGGATGATCGGCGGGAACGCCCAGGAGCAGAGTCGGCTCTATCAAACGCTGCGAGGCATCGGTGCGGCCGCCGTGCACCACGTATTGCGGCGTGATGAAGGCGCTCAGCCTCTGGAAATGCCTATCGCTGACGATCTTCGGCAGCTGCGGGTTGGTGAGCGGGTTCTCGCCGTAGCGGTTTTGGATCTCCTTCTTCAGCGCCGCGACGAATTCCTGCTCGAAGCCCTTTTCAACCAGGATGTAGTCGGGCGCGACGCAGGTCTGCCCGGCGTTCAGGGTCTTGCCGAAGGCGATGCGGCGAGCCGCGATCGCGAGGTTCGCGCTCCTCATCACGATGCAGGGGCTCTTGCCGCCGAGTTCCAGCACGCAGGGCGTAAGATGCTTCGCCGCGGCCTCGGCCACGATCTTCCCGACCTGGGTGCTGCCTGTAAAAAAGATATGATCCCATTGCTCGGCGAGCAGGCTCGTGGAAGCCTCGACGCCGCCTTCCACGACCTGGATCAAAGCGGGATCGAAGGACTCGCGAATCATCGCCGCGATGACCTTCGAGGTGGCGGGCGTGAGCTCCGAAGGTTTGATCGTCACCACATTGCCTGCGGCGAGCGCGCCGACGGCCGGATTGATCGCGAGCTGCAGGGGATAGTTCCACGGCGCGATGATCAGCACGCGGCCGAGCGCTTCCGCTACGATATGGCTCGCTGCGGGCTGCAGAGACATCGGGGTTTTGACGCGACGCGGCTTCATCCAGGACTTGAGATGCTTCAGGGCATGATTGATCTCGTCGTAGACGATCCCGATCTCGCTGAGGTAGCTCTCGTTGGGGTGCTTGCGAAGGTCGCTTTCCAGCGCTTCGCAGATGCGGAGCTCGTATTTCTGCAAAGCGGATTTCAGTCGAAGGAGAGTGGCGCGCCTCGCTTCATAGCTGCGCGTGGCACCGCTGAGAAAGTAGTCGAGTTGCGAGGGACTTGCCTTAACGAGTTGCGAGGTCATGGCGCTGGCTCCCGGGAATTTAGGGAAAAACGCCATACTATAACAAGGCGAAAGAGGGATGGAAACCAGTCCTTTAGACCGGCATCGGGATATTGAGCAGACGGAAGATCTGTCTGTTCTTCCTGTGCTCGGTGTCCTCGATGAAGCTGTCGTAACGCTCGCGGGCGTCCGGAGTGATGTCGCAGATGAGGATGCCGTAGCGCTTCATCTTCTTCTCGAAGTCGAATTCGCAGCGGATCACCTTGCCGAGGAACGAGATGGGCTCCTCGTCTTCGACGTGGACCGTGAGCTCGAGCAGGGTCGATTCATTGAAGGGCACGCGGAAGCCGGGAGGGCTCGCGAGGAGGAAACCCGACTTCGAGACGTTGATGGTCTTGAGCGAATAGACTTCGACCGCCCCGAAGGTCCGCGCATCGACGCGCGTGGGGATGTCGGTGTTGAAGCGGGCGAAACGCACGTGGTACTGCTTGTTGTCGCGCACGAAGAAGCTGCGTTGGTTCATCTCGGGGATCAGGGTCTCGAAATCGATCTCGTTTTCGATGCTGATAAGGCGATAGCGGTTGTAGCCTTCCGGCAGGTGATCGCTCGGGACCGATTGAT
>JASLCY010000064.1 GCA_030151925.1 Oligoflexus sp. | reverse complement strand
CAGAATCTCTTTGCTTCCGTTCATGGCCTGCTCGAGGGCCTGGATCGACTTCTCGCGGCCTACGAAGAGGGGCACGACGGTCGACGGGAATACAAGGATGTCCCTCAGAGGAAGCAGAGGTATTCTCACCGTGTCTGGTTTCGAACTTGGATCTCTAGACTCATCCGACATACGCTGTAGCCTCCTCGTGAGTACTCTGCGGCATTTCTCAAGGTCCGACGCCTGGAAAACGCTTATGTAAAACTTTTAGGGTGATCTCATTTATTTATCTTACAAGAAGAGGTTTCCAGAAAACACCATATTTCTTTGATCGCAAAAAGCAAAGGCTCCGCTAGGGGAGCCTTTTTTACTGAGGAAAATGTTTTGCGGAAGGAAAAGACCTAATTCAGGGGACCAGCGGATCAGTTGCCGCCGGTGCCGAAACCCGGCTCCTTGCTGTCTTTGAGAGCCTGCGCGGTATTGAGCGCAGCGATCTCCTCGGGAGTGCGGTAGTGAACGATAGGCTGTTTGCCTTCTACGATCATCTCAGCGGTGACGACGACTTCCCGAATCGATCTTTCGCTAGGGATATCGTACATGATCTCTAGCATCGATTCCTCGAGGATCGCACGGAGGCCGCGAGCGCCGGTCTTGCGTTTGATCGCTTCCTGGACCACGGCGCGCATCGCCCCGTCGGTGAACTTGAGCTGGACCTGCTCGAACTCGAAGAGCTTCTGGAACTGCTTCACGATCGCGTTTTTGGGCTTCGTGAGGATGTCGATCATAGCATCTTCGGTCAGCTGCGCGAGGGAGCAGATGACCGGGAGGCGGCCGATGAATTCGGGGATGAGGCCGAACTTCGCGAGGTCGCCCGTGGTGACCTTGTTGAGGAGGTCGGTGACGTTGCGTTCGCGTTTCGAGAGGATCTCGGCGCCGAAGCCGAGGGACGAGGTCTCGATGCGCTGGGCGACGATGTCCTCGAGGCCCGCGAACGCGCCGCCGCAGACGAATAGTACGTTCGTAGTATCCACTTGCAGGAATTCCTGCTGCGGATGCTTACGGCCGCCGCGCGGAGGGACATTGGCGATCGTGCCTTCGATGATCTTGAGCAGGGCCTGCTGCACGCCTTCGCCCGAGACGTCGCGGGTGATGGACGGGTTGTCGCCCTTACGAGCGATCTTATCGATCTCATCGATGTAGGCTATGCCGCGCTGCGCGAGCTCCACATCATAATCAGCGTTCTGGAGGAGGTTGAGGATGATGTTCTCAACGTCTTCACCCACGTAACCGGCCTCGGTGAGGTTGGTCGCGTCGGAGATCGTGAACGGCACGTTCAGGATGCGAGCCAGGGTCTGCGCGAGCAAAGTCTTGCCGCTACCGGTCGGGCCGATGAGCAGGATGTTCGACTTGGTGAGCTCGATCTCGTCCTGGGCGGACTTATGATCGATGCGCTTGTAATGGTTGTGCACCGCCACGGAGAGAATCTTCTTCGCCCGGTCCTGGCCGATGACGTACTCATCGAGGATACGTTTGATATCCTTTGGGTTCGGAATCTTGTTGCTGGGATTGAGGAGCTCCTCTTTCTCAACCTCTTCCGCGATGATGTCGTTGCAAAGCTGAATACACTCGTCGCAGATGTAGACGTTTGGTCCTGCGATCAGCTTCTTGACTTCTTTTTGACCTTTGCCACAGAAGCTGCAGTGCAGGCCGCTGTCCTTGCTGGCCATATGGTATCTCCCACTAATGCTAAAGGTCGGTGTTACTTGTTGTTGACGCCAGCGATATTTGCACCAGCTTTTTTGGCCGGGTTGATAATATTGTCGACGACCCCGTACTCCTTAGCCTGCTCAGCTGTCATGAAGAAATCACGGTCGATATCACGCTTGATCTTGTCTTCCGGCTGGCCGGTGTGTTTCGCAAGGATTTCGATCATGCGGCGCTTGGTCCGGATGATCTCCTGCGCGTGGATATCGATATCGGTCGCCTGACCGCCGGCGCCGCCCAGCGGCTGGTGCAGCATTACGCTGGCGTTCGGCAGGGCGTGACGTTTGCCTGGTGCGCCGGCTGCTAAAAGCCAGGCGCCCATGCTCGCGCATTGGCCTATGCAGTAGGTACGGATATCAGGACGGATAAGCTGCATACAGTCGTAAATAGCCATACCCGCAGTGACAGAACCGCCTGGGGAATTGATGTAGAAGCTGATGTCTTTCTCAGGATCGACACTTTCCAGATAGAGAAGTTGAGCCACGATGACGTTTGCGATCTCGTCGTAAACGGGAGAGCCCAGCATCACGATCCGTTCTTGGAGCAGGCGGGAGTAGATATCCCACGAACGCTCGCCGCGGTTTGTTTGCTCAACGACAACAGGTATGAGCGCCATTGCAACATCCTTATACAGCTACTTACGTTTACGTTTCGCGTATTGAGCCGCAAATTTCTTTGCAGTTGTCAATACATACAACTCTAACTTAAGCCACATCCGGATCAAACACAAGCCGATGCTTGATTCGCATTGTAACGGCTCAACGCAAAAATCCCCTCTGACAAAAATTGAGTCAAAGGGGATTGTATCAGAAACGTTGATTTTAATTCATCAATTGTTAGGCGGGAGTAGGGGCCTCACCTTTTGTCTCCGTTACCTTTGCATGGGAGATCACGAAGTCGATCGCCTTCTTGAAGAGGAGCGATTCACGAGCGTGTTGTCCCATCGAGGCTTTGATGCTCTCGATCAATTTGGCGTCCGCAGGCATTCCACCCATAGACCCGCCAATAAGTTCCTTCACGTACTCATCAAAATCTTCGTCCGTGACATTAATCTTTTCTGACTTGATTACTTCAGAAAGAATCAACGTGTTCTTCGCGCGCTGGAGAGCGGTTTCGCGAGCCTTCGCGCGCTCCGCCTGGTTTTGCTTCGCCGCTTTGCGTTCGGCGTCCGAAGAATATTCGGTCTCGTCGAACATGCTGTCGATCACCTGCTCGACCATCGAGGGCGGGACTTCGAAGTCGTTCGTTTTATTCAATTCGTCGAAGATGCCCGTTTCAAGCTGGTTGCGTTTGTTGCTCTCGGCTTGTTTGGTAAGGCGATCCTTGATGTTGTCCTTGAGGGATTTGAGGTCTTCGAGGCCGAGGTCCTTGGCGAGGTCATCGTTCACTTCCGGGAGGGTGAGTTCGGTGATCGCGTCGAGTTTCACGGTCGCTTCCGCGGTTTTGCCGACTTTCGACTTGTCGTTGACGTGCTCGGGGACCGGGATCGAAACCTTCTTCTCGTCGCCGACCTTCAGGCCGAGGAGAGCGGTTTCGAGCTCTGGGAGCAGGTATTTTTTGCCGAGTTCCACGGGAACCTTGCTGAAGGTGAATTCAGGGAAGGTCTCGCCGTCGACGGTCGCGGTCTGGCTGATGGTCACGACGTGGCCGGCGGCAGCCTTGGTGCCTTCGGGAGCTTCTTTGCTCTTCGCCTGGCGGCGTTGGATGAACTCGATTTCGCGCTCTACGTCGGCGTCGGTGACGTCCTGGACGGTCGCCGAGAGGTTGAGGTCCTTGTAACCCTTGATGCTGAGGGCTGGAAGGATATCGACGACAGCCGTGAAGCTGTAATCTGCGTCTTCTTTAGGCAGGTCGAAAGTCTCGAGCACCGGCTGCGAGATAGGGCGGAGTTCCTGCTGGTCGATAGCCGTGAAAAGATTCTTACGGACCAATTGATCGGCTACGTCATAAGCTATAGAATTGCCGTACATCTTCTTGATGACGTTCAACGGGGCTTTACCTGGACGGAAGCCGTTGATGCGGGCTTTGCCTTGGAGGTTTTTGTATACAGAGTCAAACGCGGATTTGACGTCGGTTTTGGAAAGTTCGACGCGAATGCGGCGCTGAACTGAATTAACTTCTTCGACATGAGCCTTCATTTATTACCTCTTTGGGAATCCCGAGCACGCGGCGGACTCACTCCAGCCATCTTAAAAGTTTGCAAATTATAGAAGCTTTCCGAGGTTTGTCAACGCCTCGTTCCACCAGGCCAGACAGCCTTGAAACGAGGATGCCGAGGAGGAAACTCTTGCCCCCTCGACTCGGGTTACAATGAAGAACAAGTCCAAAGACTCAGTTCAAACCACGTAATAAGGGACGGCCATGATCGTCGAAATTGACAGAAATCTGCAGGACCTGCTTCCACGTTACATTCGCGGTAGACAGGAAGACCTCGGCTATCTTCAACTTGCGGTAAGTCGCAAGGATTTCGGGGCGATAGACAGGATCTGCAAACGCATCGCGCCGACCGCGGACGCCATGGGCCTCAAACCTTTCGCCGAGATCATCAAGGAATTGCACGAGCACGCTTACGAACATCGTCTCGATGATTGTGACGCGGCTGTCAAAAAAATGCGCGATTTCCTCTCGGCCGTGAAGCCTAAGTACGTCTAAAAGGGTTCCTTCATCGATGACATATCGTCTTTGGTTGCTCCTAGCGTTGCTATGGGAAGGGCTGGGTTTTGCTCAGCCTCAGCTTCGCTATAAAGCCAATCTGACGATACCAGAAGAAGCCTTGAACCTCACAGCCCCGGTGAACGTCACCTTCGAGATCGACGGCATCGAAGACGGAGCCTGCCTCTACGTCCCGGCCCACGATCAAAAGCTGCGCGATCTCTTGCTCCTCGAATCCATCCGGGTCCCTTCGCCGCAAGAAGTCGCGCGGCGGCAAGACCTGAGCCTCGAATGGATCGACAAAGGCGGCATCGAACACATCGGCCCCGCGCTCTATCGTCTGCCGCCCGGCTCCCATCTTTCCCTTTCCTACGCCCTCAGCCTTGCCGGTTGGCGCGATCGCGACCAGGCTCCGCGCATACTCGGGCTCTGGCATCCCGTCATTCTCAAATCCTGTCCCAACGACGACGATCAAACCTTCGCGAGCCCGTGGCCCGAGGCGACCTTCGACGTCACCCTCAACCACGACCACGCCTGGCAGCTCGCGGCGCCCGGCGAAGGGGAGGGCGGCCATCGGCTCTATACCGGCACTTCGTTCAACGCCGTATTCTTCAAGCAAGGCAAAATCGAGAAATTCCAGATCGGCCGGCAAACCCTGCTGAGCCTCTCGAAGTCCAAGGGCTTCGAGCAGCTGGTGAACTTCGCGAAAAACGCGGTGCAGAGGTTCGCCGCCTTCACGGGCAAAGTCCAGGAGCCGACCCTCCTGCTCGTGGAGACGGACGATTTCGAGCCGATCCGCACCCCGGGCCTCGTGACCCTCAACACGCCGCAGCAGCCCGCGATGCGGTATCTGCAGCAGGACCTCACGCATTGGAACGTCTGGCAGCTCAGCGTCCAGATCGCCCAGCAATGGTACGGCCTCGGCTGCCGCGCGAACACGATCGACGACCACTGGCTGGTCCAGGGCCTCGCCGATATGCTGGTCTACGATCTGCTGAGCAGCGACCGGCAGTACTTCGAGCTCTTCGCGCACGATGGCAAGGGGCGGCCTTACCTCGATCTCAACTACCTGCAGGCGCAGGATCTCGCCGCCGCTTCGCTCTCGCTGTTCTATCCGAGCTCGTCGTTGACCGACGCGGACGGCGTCTCGCATCCCGCGACGGTCGACCGGCCTTTCATCGCCTACGTCCGCAACAGCCATATGCTGCGTTATCTGCAATGGAAGCTCGGGATCAAGGAATTCCAGGACTTCCTCCGGGAAGCGAGCGCGCGTTGCAGCGAGGAGAGCATCAAGCCCGCCGCTTTCGCCGAACTCGCGAACACCTACAGACCCGGCATCGGCAAGCTGATGAAGCAGTACTGGCAGTCGGAGGACTGGCCGGACGTCTCGCTCAACGGCATGGACGCGCAGGGGGACCACACGATCGTCCACGTGCATTATACGAATGATCTCCTGATGCCGACCGACCTTTGGGTGACCGATAAGGCCGGCAACAAGAAGGTCGTATTCGTCGAGCCCCTGGGTCCCGACGTCGACGTTCTGGTCGACGAGAAGAAGGACGACATCGACAAGCTGGAGCTCAACCCCGGCCGCGCGATGTTCGATAAGGACCGCTTCAACAACAGGACCGGCGCGCCGAAACTCAACTTCTTCCCCGGCAGCGCCCGCGGCCTCGCGGACGATGCCTACACCATCGTCTGGTTGCCCTTCTTCACGAAGCTGCCGGGCGAACCGTTCACCATCGACCTGGCCCTGCAGTCCCTGGCTTATCTGAACTCCGGCCTCACCGGCCTCGTCCGTTACCAGCCCGACGGCAACCGCATGGGCTTCAACCTCATCTATCTCAAGGCGATCCCCGAATCGTCGCTCTTCTTCATGACCAAGATCGCCCAGGACGACGGTCACGTCGAAGTCGGCGAGCGCCGCATCGATTTCATCGCGAAGCGCCGTCCGGTCTTCTCGCTGTTCCCGCGTTTCGGGATGGCGACGCGCCTGCGCTCCAAACAGATCCTCGGTTCGCCGCGCGAGAACCACCTGACCGCCTCGATCAATTTCGATGCGCGCAGCGAGCCCGGCCGGCTGTGCGGTCATGACGAGGAGTCGGAATACGAATCGACGATCTACGTGCCTTCGCATGACTTCAGCTACCAGCGCGCCTTCGGCCGCCTCAGCCTCTACTGCGAGACCAAGACCATCGGCAGCCGCCTTCGCCTCTTTGCCGGCGCGACGCGCGCCGAAGGGGAAGACCTGCCGCCCTCGGCTTACTTCAGGCCCCAAAATCTCGACGAGGCCCATGTGCGCCTCGACCATCCGACCCTTCAAGGCGGTCTGCGCATCAACACGTTTAACTTCGACACCTCGTTCCCGGCCCGTCTGCCTCTGCCCGAGTCGTGGTTCATCCTGCCTCGCCGCTCGCAGTTCAAGGTCTTCGTGGACGGGGCCAAGATGCAGGATCCCGACCTGAGCCTCATCGTCTCGGGCGTAGGCTACAGCCTGCCGATCGGGGGCGACATCGCGGGCAAGGATACGCTCACGCTCTTCAAATTCTCGCTGAACGGCATTTTCTATCGCCGCCTGGATCATGAGGTCGATACCAAGCCGGGCATCCTTTTTGACTTCTCCGGCAACCTCTGAACTTTCTGTTTTCACGAGCCCGTCTTCCGCGCTACTCCTAAGGGGTCCCATCAGCCTCGAGGAGCCTCACGTGAACGACAATCCCATCCAAGAATTCGACCGCTGGTACCAAGACGCTCAAAAGCTCGGCCTGCGTTATCCCAATGCGATGGCGCTCGCGACCGTCGACGCCAAGGGCGTTCCTTCGGTCCGCATCGTGCTGATGAAACACTTCGACGAAGAAGGCGTGGTGTTCTATACCAACCTCACGAGCCATAAATCCAAGGACATCGAGTCCCATCCGATCGCTTCGGTCTGTTTTCACTGGGAAGCTCTCGGCCGCCAGGTGCGTGTGACCGGGCGGGTGACGCCGGTGAGCCCGGAAGAGGCCGATGCTTATTTTGCTTCGCGCGCTCGGGAGAGCCAGCTGGGGGCCTGGGCCTCCAAACAATCCGAGACCATGGGCAGCCGCGCTGAATTTGAGAAGCGGCTCAGGGATTATACTCAGAAGTTTGAAGGCGGACCTGTGCCGCGGCCTGAAGGTTGGTCCGGATGGCGTATAGCGCCGGACGAAATTGAATTTTGGATCGAGCGCCCCTTCCGCCTTCACGATCGTTTCGTTTATGCGCGCAAGGGCAGTCAATGGGCGCGCCAAATTCTCTATCCTTAATTCCTACAGCAATTCTTTGCGTTAAGCAGGGGGAGCCCCGATCGCGGCTTTCCCCTCCTTCCCGCCCGCCGAAACTCCTTGACGGGACCCCACCTATCCTTTAACACCAAGTCTTTCTTCTCTAAGGTCTTTCACCAGGAATCCAATGCTGTATCTCTGTCTCAGCCTTGCGCAGCTCGCCCTTACGCCCCTGGTCGTCCTGGGGATCGATAAGTTCAAACGCGTGTCGCAAGTTTTTGCCTTTCTCCTGGTCGCCGCGATCACCTACAACATCTTCGGC
>JASLCY010000051.1 GCA_030151925.1 Oligoflexus sp. | reverse complement strand
ACTTCCGTGCGATAGAGGAACCTGGGACTCGCGAGCATATACTGGAGCATCGCGACGAAGGCGTTTTCCGGCGTCTGCTGATCGCCGCCCACCGAAGTTTCGTAGATATCGAGGGCGTCCTGCTTTTCCTGAGCGGAGAGCGTGTGGCGATAGAGGCGGCGGCCGATCGCCGTCACGAAATTCGTCCGGCAGGCGACCTGATCCGCGCTGGTTCCCCAAGGCGTGCAGCCGCCGCTGAGATAGGTTCCGAGCCGATTCGAAGTCTTAGCCCAAGCAGCGATCTGTCCCGCGGTATCGAGCCAGGCTTCGGCGGCGCGAGCGTCGAGCGCGAGGGTCTGGCCGTTCTTAAAACCGTTGGCGAGCGTCCGGCTGAAATCGATGGCCGCGAGCGATACGGGCGTCTTCTGGCCGAAGATAGCCGTGAGCGTATTCGAGACTTCGACCATCGAGAGGAGGCGGATGCGTTTGGCGATCGGCACGAGCGCCGTCGACTTATCGTTCTCGCCGTCGCTGCCGGAGGTCCCGATCGCGTTGCCTTGATTGGACACCGAGGAGGTCGTCCCTGATTTGGCTTTAGGGCCGAACGTGATTCTTTCGGGTTTGCCGCTGCACGCGCCGACCGTTCCTACGGCGAGGAAGGCGAGCAAGGACGTTCGCAGGTTCATGAAAACTCCCAAATCTCTAAGAGGGAGAACGCCGGACGCTTTTCGTCGACCTTCGTATCGACATTCGATCAGCCGTTCTGAGTATTTTTTCATCAGGACCGGAAAAAACCTGGCCTTCCAGGGCCTTCCACGATTCTTACCGGAGGTATTAAGAGAAAAGCCCGCAGTTGTCGCAACTGCGGGCTTTCTTTCATGTATTCAACGCCTACGCGCCTTACTTCTTCGCGCTGGCCGCAAGACTCGGAGCCGTACCGCGACGCTGCCTGAAGTTCTCGAACATCAGGACGGCGTTGGTCGCATAGAAGGTCGAAGTCACGGTCGCCGTGAAGATGCCGATGATCATCGCGATCGCGAAGTTGAAGATCGATGCGGTACCGAAGAACAGGATGCCGAAGAGCGAGACCGAAGCCGCGACGCCGGTGTTGATCGAACGGGTCAGCGTTTCGTTCAGCGAGACGTTGAGGTTGTCGCGCAACGAACGCGAAGGGTTGATCGACATGTTCTCACGCACGCGGTCGAAGATGACGATCACGTCGTTCACCGAGTAACCGATGACGGTGAGCAGACACGCGACGGTCGTCAGGTCGAACGAACGTTGGAAGAAGAGGTAGAAGCCGAGGACCACGAACACGTCCTGGGCCATCTTCACGAGCGCGCCCGGAGCGAAACGCATATCGAAGCGCAGCGCGATATAAGCGGCGATGCAGATGATAGCCCAGAGGAGCGAGAGCGCGCCCTGCGTCCTGAGCTCTTTACCGACCGCGGGACCTACGTATTCCATGCGCTGGACTTCAGGCTGATCGGCCTCGAGCGATTTCACGACATGATCGCGGATCATGTTCGCCTTGGTGCTCGCGCCGGTTTCCTCGCCTTCCTTCGCCGTCGACTCGAAACGGACCAGGTAGTGCTTGCCGTCTTCGCCGACCGATTGCAGCGTCGGATCGCTCGCGCCCGCTTTGGTCAAAGCCTCACGGAGCTTCGAGGTCTCGATCTTGTTGCCGAAGGTGATCTCCATCTCGTTACCGCCGCGGAAATCGACCGACCAGTTGAAGCCCTTGGTCGCGCCGACCACCACGACCGCGAGGACGATCGCGATGCCGATGCCCATCACGGTATTGCCGTATTTCATGAAGTCGAAGCGGCGTTTCGCATGGCGAGCGGCCTTCTCGACGTTCGAATAACCGAGCCACGATTTGATCTGCTGTTCGGTTTTCGAATGCTGCACGGCCCAGGTGAAGAACCAGCGCGTGACGGTGAGAGCGGTGAAGAGAGATACGATGAGGCCGAGCATCAGGGTGATGGCGAAGCCTTTCACCGGGCCCGACGAACTGGTTTCGATCAGCACGAGGCCGGCGATGAGGTTGGTGACGTGGGCGTCGACGTTCGTCCAGAATACGCGGTTGAAGCCGTTTTCCAGAGCCTTCATCGGCGCGCGGCCGTGGGCCAGCTCCTCGAGGATGCGTTCGTTGATGAGGACGTTCGAGTCGACCGCCATGCCGAGGGTCAGGATGAAACCCGCGAAGCCCGGAAGCGTGAGGGAGAAGCCGAAGCTCGCCATCAGCGCCAGGAGGAAGACCGCATTGAGCACCAGCGCCGCGCAGGACAGGAGACCCGGGCGCTTATAGTAGAAGATCATGAAGGCGAGGACGAAGGCGAGGCCGAGCGATACGGACTGCACGCCCTGGTTGGTCAGCTCCGGACCGAGGGATGCGCCCACCTGCCTTTGCTCGAGCACCGTGATCGGCGCCGGGAGAGCGCCGGAACGCAGGACGAGAGCGAGCGATTGGGCTTCCGCGTCGGCTTCCGTACGGCCGCGATCACCCATGGTGATGCTGGCGGTACCGCCGGCGATGCGAGTCTGGATCACGGGATCCGAGACGATCACGTCGTCGAGGATGATGACCATGCGTTTGCCGATGTTCGCGCCGGTGATGTCACCGAAACGCTTGCCGCCGGTCGGGGTGAACTTGAGCGAAACCGCGGGGCGGTTGTCGAGGGATTGCGTATCGTAGAAGACGTTCGCGTCGGAGACGTCTTCGCCGGAGAGTTCGGTCGAGGCTTTCACCACCATACCGGTGTAACGGGTCTTCTTACCGCCGGCGAGCGGGGTCTCTTCGAAGAGGAGCTCGCGGCCTTCGGGGATTATGCCTTTCGCGGCGTTGACGAGCGCGTCCTTGTCTTCGCCCACGAGCACGGTCGCGCCCGAGTTGCCGCGACGTTCGACGGTCGCGCCCGGAGGCAGCTTGCCGGCCAGGGCATCGAAGCCGTGGAATTCTTCGTCGACGAGCTTGAATTTGAGTTGAGCGGTGCGGCCGAGGAGTTCACGGGCGCGTTCAGGGTCTTTGAAGCCCGGGAGCTGAACCATGATCGAACGGTCGGCGCGACGGTTGATCGAAGGCTCGGACACGCCCCATTTATCGATACGGCTGCGGACCACGCGCTCGGCCTGCTCGAGGGAAGCGTCGCGGATGCGTTTGATCTGGCCTTCCTCGAAGCGGAATTCGATATTCTTGCCGGAGCCGCCGGTCTTCGTGATTTCAGGATGGTCTTTCTTCACTTGTTCGAAGAACGCGCCCTGGTCGACGCCGTCTTCCAGCGTGACGTGGAGGGTCTGCTGACCTTTGATCGCATAGGCTTCCGAAACCTGCTTTTTCGACTCGTTAGCCGAACGCGAGATTTCCGTACCGATACGGCTCAGTTTGTTGTCGATCGCTACGTTGGTGTCTACACCCAGAACGAGCTGCACGCCACCCTGCAGGTCGAGGCCAAGTTTGATGTGCTTTTTTGGCAACCAAGATGGAATGGCTTTTTCGAGTTCGGCCTGATCGTTTCTTTTATCTTTCGGCAGGGAAAAATAAATAACGGTCGGGGAAATGTAGTACAGGGCTCCCAATGTTAATAGGAGTACCAGCAGCAGCCTTGCGCGCAGGGACTTCATGAGGTCTCGCTCCTTGACAACAAAATGACATTGCACCTACCGAAAGGTGATCGATACAGATACCTTGCCGCCAGACAGGTGTCAGCTCTTTTTTCGGCCGGGCAACCTGTTTGTGATGACAAAGACCGTATCTTAGCACAATATTCAGACAGCAAACACAAAACAACCTGCCATACACCAGACAAGGAGCCGCACTCTATGAAACTCACGCCCTATCTGCGCTCAGTAGGACTCGTTCTCTTCGGAGCGTCTTTCTTCATCTCAGCCTGCGAAGTCAGGCTCAAGGATCCCGACGAGAATGAAAGGAACAAGACCCAATACGAAGCCTGGACGAACGGCCCCGGCGGCTCGAGCTACGTCTTCGCCAAGTGCAGCGGCTCCGACTCGAGCATCGCGAACAACATCTGCGGCTCGCGCGTCGGCGACGCCTCGGGCACGACGAATTACGACTGGCACACGAACTGCACGGGCTCGAGCTGCGGCTCGGTCTCGGTCTTCGCGCACTACATGCTGATGGACAACCTCGGCGCGCAGGAGACGCTGCACATCGAAGCCTTCGACAACGCGACCTTCCAGAATTCGCCGGTCGCGACCCTCGAGATCTCCGGCTTCGACGCGACGAAGCCGAGCTCGACGAGCCGCGAGGAGATCTTCCTGGCGCCGGGCGAATATTATTTCCGCGCGTACCTCGCTCCGGCCGGCGCGACTCCGCTGCCCTACTCGCTGCAGGGCATGCAGCTCGTGAGCGATACCCCGGTCGGCGTGCTGGGCGCGCTCTCGGGCGCTCAACGCGTCCTGGTGAAGTCGACCGCGGACTCCGCCGATCCCGTGCACATCTATATCGATCAGCTGCTGAAGAAGGACGAGCCGGAAGCGGACAGCCTCGCCAAGTTCCGCCTGAGCATCGCCGTCGATCCCGCAGCGACGCTCGACAAGTATCGCGACGTCCACGTCCTCCTGCTCTCCGAAGCCGATCTCGAGGTGAACCCGAGCTACAACTTCACGCTCAGCACCAACACCCTGATCGCGGACAATTCCAAGACGGACTTCGTCAGCCCCAGCCTGAAGCCGGCGGATTACTATGTGTTCACGTACATCGACGCCAACAGCAACGGCTTCGTGGATGACGGCGAGCTCGGCGCGTTCGTAACGGACGCGAGCGGCAAGCCCGCAACCGTAACCGTCGAGGCGAACCACACCAAGGAACTGGCCGTCACGCTCTCCGCCTACGCGAAATCCCGCTAAGAAAAAAGCCCTCCGTCTGCGGACGGAGGGCCTAACCATCTGAATGAAGCACTTGTATTACCAACGAAATCCGTCAAGCCTTCTCTAAAGAGCTCGAGCGGGAATCAATGCACGATCGCGTCGCGCGGAGCCTCTTCGTTCGGCAGCATCGTCGCCTGGCGATGCTGCACCAGCTGGCTCACGGCGATCCCGATGCGGAGAGCGGTCATGATCGCTTTATAAGGGTTGTCGGTGAGCTCGCCGCGCAGGGATTGATAGCTCTGCGTAGCGTTGCCGCTCAGCGCGCGCCAGGTGCTCGAGATGAGCTCCGAGCCTTCTTTCAGGATGCTTTCCAGCTCGTCCTGCTCCGGTCCCACCAGGGCCTCCTTGAGGCGGCGCGCCAGGTCGTTGAGCGCTTCGAGGCGCTGATGAAGATCGAAATCAGCGGACGCATAACTCTCGCGGGCCGACTTCACGCTCGGGCGCGCTTCCATATAGGTCTCATTCATCTGCGGTTCGGGCATCTCGAATTGGGCGCCGAATCCCTCGGCTTTATCGAAGTTCGGGATGCCGTTGTCGGTCGGCGAATTCGTCGGGCGGAAACCCTCGACGCTATTGCTGACGCCGGATGAAGAATCGTTTTGAGGATTGGCTGGGCTCATGGATCGGTCCTCATGTTTGGGAGTGGCAGGGTTGGGAGACCAACCTTTCCTAGAACCTAACACGCATGATCATGGGTAACCTACCGGGCGTTCCGAGCAGGTCCCTTTATAGATCAGCCATATCAAAAACTTACAGGATTTTAGCGATCGCTCCACGCCAGCAGGCGGGCACCGAGCGGATAGAGCAGCAGAGCCATGACGAAGAGCGGGAGCGCGTGCCCGATCAGAAGATGCAGAGGCGCATCGGACGCGCAGGAGACGGCGAGGAAAGCCGCCGACGCGCTGGCCGTGGCGACGGCGGCGAGCGCCATGGTTTTGCGCGGCGCCGTGCTCGCGCCTTTCCGGATTTCCAGATAGAGCAGGATGAGCGGCGCGAAGCTGAAGGCGACGATCGAAGCGAAACAAGCCGCCTCGCGATGGAAGTCGAAGCCCCGGTCGCGGGAATGCGTGAAGCCGTGGATGACGAACGCCGCGGCCCAGAATGAGACGATCAGGGCGAGCGGCAGGAGGGAGACCTTGCGCCCCGGCACGCGCAGACGAAGCGCGGCGGCGCCGGCGACGATCGCCAGCGCGAGGCTCAGCGCGATCTCGAGGCCATAGCTCGCCTGGGCCAGCATCGGCGCCCAATCGGGCCTGAGGCCGTGACGCCAGACCTGGAGCGCGAGCGAGGCCGCGGTAAGGCCGAACCACAGGAGCAAGGCCGCCGGCGTTCGACCCAGAGGTTCTCTCGGCTCGAGCCCTTCGCTGAGGTTTTGTATGAGATCGTCAGTATTCACCGGCGCTCCCTCGTCCTTTCAAAAAAGTTCGCATGGCTTTATAGGCTCGATGCGCGCTGACTTTCACGGCGCTCTCGCTCATGCCCTCGCGCGCCGCCGTTTCCTTGATGCTCAGGCCGTCGACCTTCAGGCTGCGCACGATGCGCCGCTGTTTATCGGTCAGCTGCCCGAGCGCGGCCTCGAGAGATTCCGCCAGATCCTCATTCGCGGGAGCCTCGCCAAAAGTTACAGGGCTGGGATCGGGATAACCCGCTTCGGGATCCAGGGCTTCGAACTCTTTGGTTTTATAGATTTTTCTGAGCGCATCGGTGAGGCGGAAACGCAGGATCGCATGAAACCAGGGCAGAAAAGGCCGCGCATGATCGTAGGTGTGGCGGGCCCGGTGCACCGAGAGCAGAATATCCTGAAGAAAATCATCAAGTTGAGCTTGATCGACCAGCTTCGGCGCCAGCACGGCCGCGGAATAATCGCGAAGGTCCCTGAGGAGAGCCGCATACGCCTCCTGGTCCCCGGCCTGGCCGAGCACCATGAGCCGCGACCAAAGCTGCTCGCGACTTGAACTTTGCCCCTGCCCCTTGGCGCGCAACTCGAAACCCCGCAGTAAAATTCGAGGAAAATACGAAAGTATCACGGACTTGTTCGGGGGTCGAGCTTCCGTTATAGTGCTGTTCCTCAGCGCTAAGAAAGGACCAGCCATGACCGACTCGAATGCCGCCGCGCCCTCCGTTACGCCCGCACCGATGCGGCGCAAGAAGGGTTGGATGAACCTCAAGGTGACTCGCGTCGTCGACGAGACATGGGATACCAAAACGTTTTATCTCGAGGATGAGACCGATGGCGGCTGCGCCTTCGACTACATCGCCGGCCAGTATCTGACTTTGCGTTTTGATGGCATTGCTCCCAAACCCGTCGTGCGCTCATACACCATGTCAAGTTCTCCGGTTCAGGCCGGCTTCTCGGCGCTGACGGTCAAACGCGTCGAAGGCGGACTCGTCAGCAACCATATGTGCGACAACCTCAAGGTCGGCGATGTGATCAAGGCCCTCGGCCCCATCGGTAAATTCTGTTACGACCCGAAAACATTCCGCCCGCATCTCATCATGCTGGGCGCGGGCAGCGGCGTGACTCCGTTCGTCAGCATCGTCCGCCAGTACGCAAAAACCCTTGGTCAGGACGGTTCGCCTTCCAAGCTCACCCTGCTCGTCGCCTATCGCTCGAAACAGGA